>NZ_JBIMPP010000025.1:0-104998 GCF_043906805.1 Actinomadura sp. SCN-SB
CGGCCTCGCCGGACGGCGCGGTGCTACCGGTCACCTGCGAGGCGCCGCCGGACTGCTCAGCGCCAACGAAATGGCCAGCGTCACCGACCTCCTGTGGCTCCTCGACGGATTCGCCGGCCTCCACGCTCTCGCCGGGCCGCGTGGCCTCGGCGGGCTGGGTGGTGATGCCGGAGTGGCCGGCGTCTACGGACTCCTGCGATTCCACGGCCGGTTGTGTGGTCTCGCCAGGCTGCGTGGTGGCGGGTTCCTTGGTGCCGCCGGGTTGGGTGGGGGTGTCGTCTGTCGTGTTATCGGTGCCTTCGGCTTGCGCCTGATCGGCTTCGTTCTCCAGCATGCGGGCAATCTCCCGTCAGGTTCCCGGGCGCGACCGCCCACCGCCGCTTGGGGCGGGCCGGTGCGGTGCGCCGCACGGGAACTCTCCAGTCAGTCGTCGGCGCCGCCGCCTCCGGGCCAGAATGGTGGCCCGAGGCGACGACAAAGTCGTCGGGGGCGCGCCCGCCGCTCCCTGGAAACCGGTTCCGCGTCACCACGGCTTCGGTCTACGAGCGGGCGCCGGCGACATCCGCGATCGCGGCCTGATCGGACTGCAGCGGCGCGTGGCCGAGCGCCGTCCCGGCGTGATCGCCGGACGGCACCGCGGTCTGGCGCCCGGGCGAGAAGGCCCGGTCGAGTTCGAGCGGATCCGCGAGCTCACCGGTCTGCGCGTCGAGTGGCCCCTGCGCCAGCCTGGTCACCAGCGGCGGTGACGGCGGCGCGAGGTCGGCGACCTGGCGCAGTCCGGTGAGGATGTCGTCGGGTCGAACGGCAGGTGTGGTATGCCGAACAACCATTCGAAGTATTGCACAAGGGGCGTCCGCCGCCTCCGCGGCGCGCCGGTCCCGCTCTGCCTCGAGAGCGCTGACGGCGGCGCGCACGTCGAAACGGCGCCGTCCCTTCTTGGTGAGCCGTTCCACCTCGATCGTGGCGGCGCCGAGGAAGGCGGCCACGGCCCGTGCGGCGTCGCTCTCGCGTACGCCGTCCAGCCGCACCCGCCACTCGGACGCCTCGAGCCGGTCCGCCAGCGCGCTGGTCTTCTCCGGTCCGGCGGCCACGACATCCACGATGTCGAGCCCGTCCGGCAGCGCGGCGTCCAACTCGGCCCGTACCCGCCCAGGGTCGCGGGTCTCGGTCAGCCCGATCTCCAGGTACTCCGCCTCACTGGCCACCCCGGTCGCCGCCGCACCCGCGTACGAGATCTTCGGATGCGGGCTGAATCCGGCGCTGAACGCGACGGGGATCCCGGCGCGCCGTACGGCGCGTTCCACGGCCCGGGATATGTCGCGGTGGCTCGTGAACCGCAGCCTGCCGCGCTTGGCATAGCGCACGCGCAGGCGCTGGATCACTGGGGCCGGCGCCGGGCCCTCCGGCATGGGAGCCAGGGCTTTCGTCCTTCCTACTCGTGCCGAGTCGAAAACGTCTCCCTATAGAGTACGGGTCACCGGGGGCCCTTCGACCCGCCGGGCCTCTGGGAACAATCCAGAAGCGGCGCGACGACCTGGGCTTTCGTCCCGGAAACCGCGCGTGGAACGACGTTCTAGACAACCGAGAGCGGGAGCAGTTTCTTCCCGGTCGGGCCGATCTGGATCTCGGTTCCCATGGTCGGGCAGACCCCGCAGTCGTAGCAGGGCGTCCAGCGGCAGTCCTCGACCTCGGTCTCGTCCAAGGCGTCCTGCCAGTCCTGCCAGAGCCATTCGCGGTCGAGCCCGGCGTCGAGGTGGTCCCAGGGCAGCACCTCGATCTCGTCGCGTTCGCGGACGGTGTACCAGTCCAGGTCGACCGGCTCGCCGGCCAGTGCCCGCTCGGCGCAGGCCGTCCAGCGGTCGTAGGAGAAGTGCTCGCTCCAGCCGTCGAAGCGGCCGCCGTCCTCCCACACCGCGCGGATGATCTTGCCGACGCGGCGGTCGCCGCGCGACAGCAGGCCCTCCACGATGGACGGCTTCCCGTCGTGGTAGCGCAGCCCGATGGCGCGGCCGTACTCCTTGTCGGAGCGCAGCGCGTCCCGCAGGGCGCGCAGGCGCCGGTCGACGGTCTCGTGGTCGCACTGCGCGGCCCACTGGAACGGGGTGTGCGGCTTGGGCACGAACCCGCCGATGGACACCGTGCAGCGGATGTCCCGGCGGCCGGTGGCGTCCCGGCCCGCCTTGATCACGCGCCGGGCCATGTCGGCGATGGCCAGGACGTCCTCGTCCTCCTCGGTGGGCAGCCCGCACATGAAGTACAGCTTGACCTGCCGCCAGCCGTTCTCGTACGCGGTGGTGACGGTGCGGATCAGGTCCTCCTCGGTGACCATCTTGTTGATCACCTTGCGCATCCGCTCGGAGCCGCCCTCGGGCGCGAACGTCAGCCCGGACCTGCGCCCGCCCCGGGAGAACTCGTTGGCCAGCGTGATGTTGAAGGCGTCCACCCGGGTGGAGGGCAGCGACAGCGAGGTGTTGGTGCCCTCGTAGCGGTCGGCCAGGCCCTTGGCGACCTCGCCGATCTCGCTGTGGTCGGCGCTGGACAGGCTGAGCAGGCCGACCTCCTGGAACCCCGACTCCCTGAGGCCCTTGTCGACCATGGCGCCGATCGTGGTGATCGACCGTTCCCGCACCGGACGGGTGATCATCCCGGCCTGGCAGAACCGGCAGCCGCGGGTGCAGCCGCGGAAGATCTCCACGCTGAACCGCTCGTGCACGGTCTCGGCCAGCGGCACCAGCGGCTTGCGCGGGTACGGCCACTGGTCCAGGTCCATGACGGTGTGCTTGTCGACGCGCCACGGCACGCCGGGCCGGTTGGGCGCGACCCGCTGGATCCGCCCGTCCGGCAGGTAGGTCACGTCGTAGAACTTCGGGACGTACACGCCGCCCGACTTGGCGAGGCGCAGCAGCAGCTCGTCGCGGCCGCCGGGGCGTCCCTCGTCCTTCCACTCGCGGACCACCTCGGTGATCGCCAGCGCGACCTCCTCGCCGTCGCCGAGCACCGCCGCGTCCAGGAAGTCGGCGATCGGCTCCGGGTTGAACGCGGCGTGCCCGCCGGCCAGCACGATCGGGTGCTCGTCGCCCCGGTCGGCGGCCTCCAGCGGGATCCCGGCCAGGTCGAGCGCCGTCAGCAGGTTGGTGTAGCCCAGCTCGGTCGCGAACGACACGCCGAGCACGTCGAACGCCCCGACCGGACGGTGCGCGTCCACGGTGAACTGCGGGATGCCGTGCTCCCGCATGAGCGCCTCCAGGTCCGGCCAGACGCTGTAGGTCCGCTCGGCCAGCACGCCCTCGCGCTCGTTGAGGATCTCGTAAAGGATCTGGACGCCCTGGTTGGGCAGTCCTACCTCGTAGGCGTCCGGGTACATCAGCGCCCACCGGACCCGCGCCTCGTCCCAGTCCTTGACCTGGGAGTTCAGCTCGCCGCCGACATACTGAATCGGCTTGCCCACGCGCGGGAGCAGCGGCTCCAGACGCGGGAAGATCGACTCGACAGGCATGCGATGGGCCTCCGGAATCACGGATCTGGTGGAGTCACGGGGAACCCTCAGCCTACCGCCGCGCCCGGGACGCCCCGGCCGTACGCGCTAGTCGTACGGGCGGCGTCTCAGATGCACGGCCTGCAGCAGACCAAGGGCGATCATGTTGGCGAACGTGGCGGAGCCGCCGTAGGACACGAACGGCAGCGGCAGGCCGGTGATCGGCATGATGCCCAGGGTCATGCCGATGTTCTCGAACGACTGGAAGGCCAGCCAGCACACGATGCCGGAGGCGACCAGGGTGCCGAACAGGTCGGCGGCCTGCGTCGCGATGCGCAGGCCCCGCCACATCACCAGGCCGAGCAGCAGGACGATCGCGGCGCCGCCGACGAAGCCCAGCTCCTCGCCCGCGACGGTGAAGATGAAGTCGGTCTGCTGCTCGGGGACGAAGTGGCCGCCGGTCTGCTCGCCGTTGAACAGCCCCTTGCCGGTGACGCCGCCGGAGCCGACCGCGATCCGGGCCTGCTGCGCGTTGTAGCCGGCGCCGCGCGGGTCGGCGGACGGGTCGATGAACGCGGTGAAGCGGGCGATCTGGTACGGCTTGAGCAGCCCGAAGAACCACACCGCGAACGCCAGCAGCAGGCCGCCGCCCACCAGCCCGCCCAGCCAGCGCTTGCGGGCTCCGGAGACGGCCAGCATGCCCAGCACGACGAAGATGAACACCAGCGTGGTGCCCAGGTCCGGCTGCAGCATGATCAGGACGGCGGGGGCGCCGACCAGCAGCAACGCCAGCAGCAGGTCGCGGGTGCCGGGGCCGACCTCGCCGTCGCGCGGCTCGCCCAGGATCATCGCCAGCAGCACCACCAGCCCGACCTTGGCGAACTCCGAGGGTTGCAACTGGAAGCCGCCGCCGACCACGATCCAGGAGTGCGAGCCGTTGATCGTCTCGCCCAGCGGGGTGAGCACGGCGATCAGCCCGACGCAGGCCAGCCCGTACAGGATCGGGGCGTAGGCGCGCAGCAGGCGGTAGTCCATGACCGACACCAGCGCGCCGATCGCGAACGCCAGCACGACGTTGAGCACGTGCCGCTGCACCATGCTCTCGGGATCCTCGCCGCGCTCGGCCAGCAGCGGGTACGTGGCCGCCCTGACCAGCAGCGACCCGAGCACCGACAGGACCAGCACCGACAGCACCAGCACCCAGTCCAACTGGCGCAGCGCCGCCAGCCGCCGCTTCCACAGGCCGCGTTCGCGGTACCCGTCGAGCGTGCCGATCCCGGTGTCGCCGATCACTGCGCGGTCCCCGTCGTCAGCCTGGGCTGGAGGTCGGGCAGGTTCTCCGGCAGCTTGCCGTCCTTGAGGGCGGGCTTCTTGCCGTTCAGCCCGTAGATCGCCTCGTAGATCTCGCGGACGGCGGGCGCGGCGGTGGAGCCGCCGGTGCCGCCCTGCGAGACCATCACGACCACGGCGAACCTCGGCTTGTCCGCGGGGGCGTAGGAGGCGAACCAGGAGGTGTCGCCCTTGCCGAAGACCTCGGCGGTGCCGGTCTTGCCGGCCACGCGCAGCTTGCCGAAGTCGAAGCCGCTGAACGCGCCCGCCGCCGTACCCGACTTGGGCACGTCGGCCAGGCTGTCCCTGATGTAGTCGAGCACCTTGGCGCGGACCGGCAGCCTCGGCGCCGTCGGCGCCTCGATGCGGCGCACCAGCGTGCCGTCGGGGTTGAGCACCGCGACGCCCAGCCTGGGCACCACCAGCCTGCCGCCGTTGGCCAGCGCCGCGTAGGCCCTGGCGAGCTGCAACGGGGTGACCAGGACGTCGCCCTGCCCGACGGAGAAGTTGGCCGCGTCACCCGCGCGCCACAGGTAGCCTCCGGCGCAGTTCTCGGCGGCGACGGCCTTGAGGTAGGCGGCGCGGCCCGGGTCGGACTTGGCGAGCTCCGGGTAGCCGCGCTTGGCGCCCTTGCAGTTGGCCTCCTTGGTGGCGTTCCAGTACTCCAGCTTCCACTTGCGGTCGGGGATGCGGCCCGTGGCCTCGTCGGGAAGGTCGATGCCGGTGCGGGCACCGAAGCCCCAGTCGCGGGCCATGGCCACCATCGGGTCGGCCGGCTTCTTGCGGGGCCTGGTGCCGCCGTCGCGCAGCCACTGCTCGTACGCGAACTTGTAGAAGATCGTGTCGCAGGAGACCACCAGGGCGCGGTGCAGGTTCATGTTGCCGTGCGCCTGGCCCTCGAAGTTCCGGAACGCCCGGGTGCCGACCTTGAACGAACCCGGGCAGGGGTACGTGCCGTTGAGCGGGTAGCCGTTCTCGACCGCCGCGGCCACCGAGGAGACCTTGAACGTGGACCCGGGCGCGAACTGGCCCTGGGTGACCCGGGAGATCAGCGGCTCGCCCCGCTTCTTGCCCAGCAGCGCCTCGTACTCGTCCTGGGAGATGCCGCCCGTCCACACGCTCTGGTCGTAACTGGGCCGGCTGGCCAGCGCCACCACCCGGCCGTCGGTCACGTCCATCACCACCGCGGCGCCCGCGTCGGCCTTCTCGCCGCGTCCGCGCGCCGCCTCCATCTGGTGGTCGAGCGCCTTCTCGGCCGCGGCCTGCACCTTGGCGTCGATGCTGGTCACCAGGGTGGAGCCGGGCACGGCCGCCTGTTCGGAGGCGGTGCCGGTGACCCGGCCCTGGCTGTCGACCAGCACCGTGCGCAGGCCCGGCTCGCCCCGCAGGTCGGCGTCGTAGGCCGCCTCCAGGCCGTCCCGGCCGATCAGGTCGACGGCGCTGTAGCCGGTGACGAGCAGGCCCTTGCGCCGGTCCATCTCCTCCTGGGTGATCGGCTGGAGGTAGCCGATGGCCTGCACGGCGGTGGCGCCCTCCGGCTTCGGGTACTCCCGTACGGCCTGGACCTGGGCGGTGACGCCGGGGAACTCCTCCTGCCGCTCCATGATCTGCATGGCGCGCTTGGGATCGACCCGGTCGTCCACGGGGATCGGCTGGTACGGGGAACCGGGCCAGCACGGGCGCTTGACCGTGGGCGAGCACAGGCGGGTGCGCTTGGTCAGCTCGTCGTAGGTGGTGCCCAGGACGCCCGCCAGCTTGGTCAGCACCGCCTTGCCCTCGTCCTTCTGGCGGGACAGCGCGGTCTTGTCGACCGACACCACCAGGGCGGTGCGGTTGCGGGCCAGCGCGCGGCCCGAGCTGTCCAGGATCATGCCGCGGACCGCCGGGACGACGATGTCGCGGGTACGGTTCTGCGCGGCGACCTGCCGGTAGTAGTCCCCGTCGAGGACCTGCAACGTCCACAGCCGGCCCAGCAGCACCAGCGTCATCGCGCCGACCAGCACGTACAGCACGACCAGCCGGAAACGGGTCTTGGGGTTCACAGGCCCGGCCCCCGGCCCGAGATCGCGCCGAACCCGCTGTCGGTGGCCCTGCGGTCGGACAGGGCGCGGTAGCGGGCGGCGGGGACGATCATCCGGTCGCGCCCGCGTTCGCGGCGCTCATGTCTGCCGGTGACGCGCAGCACCGCCCACACCACGAACGGGCTGGCGAGCACGTCGTACAGCACCTGCAACGGCACCATCCGGGACGCCAGCGTCCAGGTCGAGCGGGCGTCGCCCAGCATCATCCCGGTCACCGCGTACAGGACGGACCCGGCCAGCGCCCCGGCGGCGACCGCGAAGAACGGCACCAGCGACTGGCGGTCCATCTCGTCGGCGGCCAGCCCGCACACGTACCCGATCAGGCAGTACGTCAGGGCGTACCGGCCGATGGTGTGGTCGGCGGGCGGGATGATGTCGGCGGCGAGCCCGGCCGCGAATCCCGCCACGATGCCGGTCATCGACCCGTACACCAGGGCCAGCGCCACCACCGCGAGCAGCACCAGGTCGGGCGTGACCTGGCCGGGCAGGGGCAGCCTGTTGGCCACCGACACCTGCAGGACCAGCGCCACCGCGAGGATCAGTCCGGCCAGCAGGTTGCGGCCGGTCGGCGTGGTGTCCGGTGCGTTGAGCACGTCGATCAATCCCCCGATCGTGTCGTGGTCGGCCTCGGTGACCCGGAGCCGTCGCCGCTGGGGCGCGCCTCCGGGGCTCCGCTTCCGCGCGGACTGGGGGTGCCGCCGCCCCTCGGGGTCGGGGTGGGCGTGGGGCTGGGCCGCGGCGGGAGGACGGCGTCGCGCGGGTCGGCCTTGGGCGGCGCGACCACGACGGCGACCACGTCCAGACTGGTGAAGTTGGTGAACGGGCGGATGTAGGCGGTGCGGATCAGCCCGCCCGAGGGGGCGTCGATCCGCTCGATCACCCCGATGGGCACCCCGGGGACGTAGGGCCGCTCCCCCTGCGATCCCAGCGTGACGAGCCGCTGGCCGACCTGGAGCGGGGCGTTGGCGTTGAGCATCTGGAACCGCATCGGGGTCGTCCCGCCGCCGCCCAGGCCGCGGCGCCCCCTGCCCTGGACGAGCCCGATCTCACGGCTCGCCTCCAGCCTGCTGCCGACCGTGGAGGTGACGTCGGTGGCCAGCAGCACGGTCGCGGTGTGCGGGCCGACCCTGGTGACCCGGCCGACCAGTCCCTCGGCGCTCATGACGGTCATGTCGGGACGGACACCGCTGGCGCTGCCGACGTCCAGCGTGACGGTGTCCTCGTAGCCCTGCCCCGCGGAGATCACATGCGCGGCGACGATCTTGTAGCCACCGATCCCGGCGGTGCCGAGCAGCCGTTGTAGCTGGGCGGACCGGTCACGGTCGAGCCGCCCGGCCCGGAGCTGCTCGCGGAGCCGCTGGTTCTCCCGTTCCAGCCGGTCGGCCCTGCGCCGCTGGCCGGGGGCGTCGGTGATCGCGTCGAAGGTGCCGCCGATCGGGCGCACCACCGCGGCCGACGCCCGCTCGACCGGGCCGAAGACGGCGGCGCCGAGGCCGCGGAGCCCGCGCAGCGGCGAGTTCGCGCCTCCGCGGTAGTCGACCGTGATCATCGTCAGCGCGACCACCAGCAGCACGCCGAGGACCACGCGGGTCCGCCGGGTGTCCTTCACCCACCGACCTCCCGATTCGTCGTCATGGGGGGACGGCGCCGCCCCCGGGGGGCCGCGGTCCCCCGATCGGCTCCGGCGGACCGGCGTGCCGCCGGGCGGCCGGGCCGCGTCAGTCCGTCAGTGGCGGGGCTCGGGGACGAGCACCTGCCGTAGCGACTCGAAGTCCTCCACGCACTTGCCGGTGCCGAGGACCACCGAGTCCAGCGGGTTGTCGACCAGATGGATCGGCATCCCCGTCTCCTCGCGCAGCCGCTCGTCCAGGTTGCGCAGCAGCGCCCCGCCGCCGGTCAGCGCGATCCCGCGGTCCATGATGTCGCCGGACAGCTCGGGCGGGCACTTGTCGAGAGTGGTCTTGACCGCGTCCACGATCGAGTTCACCGGCTCCTCGATCGCCCGCCGCACCTCCTCGGCGGAGATCACCACCGTCTTGGGCAGCCCGCTGACCAGGTCGCGGCCCCGGATCTCCGCGTGGGGCTCCTCCTTCTCCGCGGGGAACGCCGAACCGATCGCCATCTTGATCTCCTCGGCGGTGCGTTCCCCCAGCATGAGGGAGTACTCCTTCTTGGAGAACGAGATGACGGCCTGGTCGAGCTCGTCGCCGCCGACCCGGACCGACTGGCTGGTGACGATGCCGCCCAGCGAGATGATCGCGACCTCGGTGGTGCCGCCGCCGATGTCGACGACCATGTTGCCGGTCGGCTCGTACACGGGGAGACCGGCGCCGATCGCGGCGGCCATGGGCTCCTCGATGATGTAGACGCGGCGGGCGCCGGCCTGGTAGCCGGCCTCCTTGACGGCGCGCTGCTCGACGCCGGTGATGCCGCTCGGCACCGCGACCACGATCCTGGGTTTGGCGAAGTGGCGTCTCTTGTGCACCTTCTGGATGAAGTAGCGCAGCATCCGCTCGGTCACGTCGAAGTCCGCGATGACCCCGTCCTTGAGGGGGCGCACGGCGACGATGTTGCCCGGGGTGCGGCCGATCATCCGCTTCGCCTCGATGCCGACCGCGACGATCTTTCCGGTGTTGGTGTTGATCGCCACGACCGAGGGCTCGTTGAGGACGATGCCGCGCCCGCGCACATAGACCAGCGTGTTGGCGGTGCCCAGGTCGACCGCCATGTCACGGCCGAGAAACGACAACTTGTTACCCATGAAAAAAGGGAGCCCTTCATGCTTGACGGGCGTGCAGAGCGGCGTCCCCATCGTAACGCGACGAAGCCGGGCAGGGCAGGCACCCCCAGGCCGCGCGTCGGCTAAAAAGCCCGTGCCCGACGGCTGACTTTTCGGTGAAACGCGACGCGGGCCGGATGATCCGGCCCGCGTGCCGTGGTGATCGTGCCCGGTGATCGTGCGCCGTTCGGCGGCCGCGCGCGATCAGGCCAGTTCGGGGAAGAACAGCTTGATCTCGCGGGCGGCGGAGTCGGGCGAGTCGGAGCCGTGCACGATGTTCTCGCCGATCTCCAGCGCGTGGTCGCCGCGGATGGTGCCGGGGGTGGCCTTGACCGGGTCGGTCGCGCCGGCCAGCGCGCGGAACGCCTCGATCGCGCGGGGCCCCTCGACGACCATCGCCACCAGGGGGCCGCCGGTGATGAACTCCACCAGCTCGCCGAAGAACGGCTTGCCGGCGTGCTCGCCGTAGTGGGTCTCGGCGGTCTCGCGCGACAGCGTGCGCAGCTCCAGCGCCACGAGCCTCAGCCCCTTGCGCTCGATCCGCGAGATGACGTCGCCGACGACACCGCGGCGGACGCCGTCGGGCTTGACCAGGACAAGAGTGCGCTCGGACACCGGTGGTTCTCCTTGGAAGGCTCGTGAACGTTGGAAGACTCTAGAACGATGGACCCGCGCCCCTCGCGAAGGGGCCTGCCGGGTGCGCCGCGAAGCTTACCCGGCAACCGGCTCCGGCAGCGCCTTGGCCGGGCCGGAGGCCCTGTGGCGCCGTGCCGCCAGGGCGGGCGGCAGCGCCAGCATGAGGGCGATCGCCGCGGCCGTGAGCAGCCATGTCTGGTAGCCGGCGACCAACGCCTGTGCCTGCTGCGCCGGGGTGGCCGCGTGCGCCCGCTCCCAGCGTCCCGCCTGGAGCGAGAGGACGAGGAGCTGGCCCGCCAGGAGGGCGGGGAAGCACAGCCCGAGGCCGAACAGCGCCGCGCCCGCGCCCGCGTCCCGGAGCGAGGCGGCCAGCGCGGCGCCCACGCCCAGGCCCAGCGGGACGAGCACCGCCGTCAGCGTCCGGGGCTCGGTCGGGACGCGTGCGGCCAGTGCCGCCAGCACCGCCACCACGATCAGCGTGTGCCCGGCCAGGACGATGCCGTGCATCGCGCGCTCCGGGAACCGGCCGGTGAGCAGCGCACCGGCCAGCGCCGCCGCTCCGCACGCCGCGAACGGGACGGGCGGCACCGCGCCCTCGGCGGCGGCCAGGCCCGCCAGCGGCCCTGTCACCGGGTACGTGAGGAGCCCGGTGGTGACCATCACGACCGCACAGCGGAACGGGCTGCCCGCCGCCGCGTCCCGTCCTGCCGCCAGGGCCGGTCCGCACAGCGCGACCAGCGCGATGCACGCCACGACCAGTTGCGCGCCCGGCGACCACTGGTGCGTGGCCATCACCGCCAGGAACGCGACACCGGCGGCGGGGGCGATGGGCAGCATCACCTGCCCGCGTTCCGCCTGCTTCGGTACGGGCAGGGGTTCACAACGCCAGGCCAGGCACGGCACGAGCGCCGCTAGCGCCACCAGTGCGGGCCATGGGAAGGGGGCCAGCGCCACACGCCAGTGACCGCTCATGGGAAGCACGTCCAGGGCCAGGGGCATCGCCACCAGCAGGCCAGCGGCCAGCGCCCCCGCCCACAGCGCGACGAGGAACCTGCTGCGCATCGCCCACACCAGCACGGCCGTCGCAGGGAGGACGAGCCCCGCTCCCACACCTTGCAACACCCGTCCCGCTGCGATGAGCGGCACGGTCTCGGCGTACCGGACGCAGGCGAGCCCGGCGAGCAGGCTGAGCAGGCCCGCCCCCAGCACGGCCCGCGCCGGGAGGCGCCGCGCCATCACCGCCGCGGGCGGGACGGTCAGCACGAGGGCGGGCAGCGTGAGCCCCGCGGCGCGGACGAAGCCGGACGCCGCCGCCAGGTCGGCGCGCGCCCCCTCGGCGACCTGCGCGCTCAGATCGGGAACGACCAGCGCGGCCGCCGACGGGGCCGCCAGCGCCAGCAGCGCCGCTCCCGGCATGGCGATGAAGGAACGGTAGGACACGGCCCTCCCCTTCCGAAGGTCGCCGCCCACCGTTCGCGTTGTACCTAAATTAACGGGAATTTCCCGAAATAACCGTTTTGGATTGCGCGGCGGGCGAATGGCGAAGCCGTCCCCGCGAATTTAGCGCGCGCCCGCGCGCTCCGTCCGGCGGCCCATCCAGATGACCGTCCCCCAAAGCACGCCGAAAAGGGCGCCAAGGAAGAACATGGTCGGCACCATGAAACCGGTCGCGATGATCAGTACCTGGAGCGCCGACCCGGCGGCCACCGCCCACGGGAACCGCAGCATCCCCGCCATGACCAGGCACAGCACCGCCAGGCCCCCGCACACCAGCCCGGCCGCCTTGGCGTCCACCCCGCCCACGGTGATCGCCACCGGGATCGCGAGCCCGATCACGACCGCCTCGCACGTCAGGATCGTCGCGAACAGCCGCCGGACCGCGCTCATGCCCGTCTCGTTCGCCGCGCTCATCGGGAACCCTCCACACGGAGCAGGACGCGGGCGTCGCCCACCGTGACCGTCGAGCCGGTGATCAGAACGCCCGCGCCGCGGTACTCGCCGGTCTCCTCGGCCAGGCCGATCGCCAGGTCGATGGCGTCGTCCAGGCGCGGCGACGGATGCACGCGCTCCGGACCGAAGATCCCTTCGGCCAGGTCGGCCAGCTCCTCCGGCGGCAGCGAGCGGGACGAGGAGTTGCGGGTCACCACCAGCTCCGCCAGCACCGGCTCAAGCTGGTCGAGGACGCCCGCCAGGTCCTTGTCGGCGGCGCCCGCGAACACCCCCACCAGCCGGGTGAAGCCGAACGACTCGGTGATCGTCCGCACGGTCGCGGCCATCCCCTCCGGGTTGTGCGCCGCGTCCAGCAGGACGGTCGGGCCGGTGCGCACCACCTCCAGCCGTCCCGGCGAGGTCGACTTGGCGAACCCGCTGCGGACCAGGGCCGGATCGAGCTGCCCGGCGTCGCCGCCCGCGTACGTCTCGCCCGGAGCGATCCGCGTCGCCGCCTCCAGATTCGGCTCGCCCCGCGTCGGGGCGCCGCTGGCGAACGCCTCCACGGCGGCCAGAGCGGTCACGGCGTTGCTCGCCTGATGGTCGCCGAACAGCGGCAGGAAGATCTCGTCGTACTCGCCGTGCAGGCCCTTCAGCCGCAACTGCTGGCCGCCCACCGCCACGTCGCGTCCCAGCACGCCGAACTCGACGCCCTCGCGGGCCACGACCGCGCCGACCTCGGCGACCCGGCGCAGCAGCACCTCGGCGGCGGGCACCTGCTGCTGTGCCAGCACCGCGACCGCGCCCGGCTTGATGATCCCGGCCTTCTCGGCGGCGATCTCCTCGATCGTCCCGCCCAGGTAGTCGGTGTGGTCCAGGCCGATCGGCGTGATCACCGCCACGGCGCCGTCGGCCACGTTCGTGGCGTCCCAGGCGCCGCCCATCCCGGTCTCCACCACCGCCACGTCCACCGGCGCGTCCGCGAACGCCGCGAACGCCATCCCCGCCAGCACCTCGAAGAACGACAGGTGCGGCTCGTGCTTGTCGTCGACCAGCCCCAGGTAGGGCAGCACGTCCTCGTAGATCTGGACGAACCGCTCCTCGCCGACCGGCTCCCCGTCGATGGCGATCCGCTCCCTGATGGTCGTCAGGTGCGGGCTGGTGAACAGGCCGGTCCGCAGGCCGCGCTCGCGCAGCAGCGCCTCGATCAGCCGGGCGGTGCTGGTCTTGCCGTTCGTCCCCGCGACATGGATCACCGGGTAGGCCCGCTGGGGCTCGCCCAGCAGCTCCACGAGATCACGGATGCGGTCGAGGGTGGGGTCGAAGCTCCATTCGACGCCGCGCGCGCCGATGGCGGCCATGACCTTCTGGTAGTCGCTGAGTCGGGATGCCGGCACGCAGCCAGCCTACTTGCGCTCCGCCCTGTGCCGGACGCACCCCGCGTCCCCCGGCCGCTCCGGGGCGTCAGCTCGTGCGCTTCTCCAGGTCGGCCCGCATGCGGGCGGTCAGCCCGGCCAGACCGGCGGGCCGCGCGGTCTCGGCCGGGAGGTTGGACGCGATGAAGCCGAAGGAGTTCGCCGTCGCCCACGCGCAGTAGAGGTGGGTGGCCGACAGCACCGCGAACGTCCCGCAGGAGACCTGCCCGCCGCCCTTGCCCGGGACGGTCGGCGCCGCGGTGAGCAACGTGCTGGGACGTGCCCGCTGTAAGAAGGCGGCGGGGTCACCGATGGCGGCCTTCCCGCCGAGGAACAGGACGTCCTGCCGCCCCGCCGAGGGATCGAGGTAGGCGCCCTTGGCGGTGACGGCGTGCGCCACACCGCCCACGCGGGCCGCCGCGAGGAGGAACGGGTAGGCGGCGGTGGCCTCGGGGAGGCCGTCGTCCTTGCGCAGGCCGCCCGCCGTCCCGGCCGCGGTGACCTCGTACACGGGGATCTTCTCTTGCCTGGGCAGGGTGACGAAGACCGCCGCCGCGACCACTCCCAGGAGCAGCACGACACCGAGCGCCGCCCACAGGCCCTTCCGCCTCCGCCGCCGTGGCCGGGGCTCAACGGGGGTGGGCAGCGGCGCGGGGGCGGGCGGGGGCGCCGCGTGCACGTCCACAGGAGGCGCCTGGACGGGCAACGGCCCCGTCCCATGGGGTAATGGCCGGGCGGGCTCGGACAGGAGCGGAGGGGCCGTCTCGATGATGTCCTGGACAGCGCCCTGTCCCATGCCCTGCCCCAAGCCCTGTCCCAAGCCCTGGGCGGCGTCATGGGCGTAGTCCCGAGCGTCCCCGAGGGGCAGGTGCTCCGGCGGCGTGGGGTCCGGGGTGGACTTGGCCCACCAGGGCGCCACCGGCAGCGGCGCCGGAGGCAGCATGAACGGGCGCCCCGCTCCCCCGTCCGCGTCCAGTTCGAGGTCCTCGTCCGGCGGCAGATCCGGCCGGGGGAGCGATTCAGTCATGGCGCTTGCGAAGCCTCTCCTCCACGGGCCGCCGCGCTCAGCCGGACGGCAGCGCGGCGAGCTGGGCCTCCAGGCGCTCGATATCGGCCTCCGCCTGGACCAGCCGGTCCCGGTTCTTGGCCACGACCGCCTCGGGCGCCTTGGCCAGGAACGCCTCGTTGGCGAGCTTGCTACGGGCCTGGTCGGCGTCCTTGCGGGCGGCGGCCAGGTCCTTCTCCAGCCGCCTGCGCTCGGCCGCCACGTCGATCGCCCCGGCCGTGTCCAGCCGCACCGTCACGCCCTCCACCGGCAGGGACGCCGTCGCCGAGAACCCCTCGCCCGGCTGGTTGAGACGCAGCAGGGTGCGGATGCCCTCCTCGTGCGCGGCCAGTGGCGACGCGCCGAACTCCAGCACGGCGGCCACCCGCTGCCCCGGCTTGAGCCCCTGGTCGCTGCGGAACCGCCGGATCTCGGTGATCAGCCGCCGCAGCGACTCCACCTCGGCCTCGGCGTCCACGTCGTGCCGCGCCGCGTCGGCGACCGGCCACGCGGCCGTCACCACCGTCTCGCGGCCGGTCACCGACGTCCACAGCTCCTCGGTGACGAACGGGATCATCGGGTGCAGCAGCCGCAGCAGCGTGTCGAGCACCTCACCCAGGACCCGCCGGGTCCTGTCGGCGCGCTCATCGGTCAACTGGACCTTGGCCAGCTCCACGTACCAGTCGCACACCTCGTCCCAGGCGAAGTGGTACAGCGTCTCGCACGCCTTGGCGAAGTCGAAGCCCTCCAGCAGGGCGTCGGCCTCGGCCACCACGCGGTTGAGCCGCGACAGGATCCAGTTGTCGACGGTGGTCAGCTCGTCGGCGGACGGCAGGTCGCCGCGCACGTGCGCGCCGTTCATCAGCGCGAAGCGGGTGGCGTTCCAGAGCTTGTTGCAGAAGTTGCGCGAACCCTGCGCCCACTCGTCCGCCACCGGGACGTCGCCGCCCGGGTTGGCGCCGCGCAGCAGCGTGAACCGGGTGGCGTCGGCGCCGTACCGCTCGATCCAGTCCAGCGGATCGACCACGTTGCCGAACGACTTGGACATCTTCTTGCCGTGGGCGTCGCGCACCATGCCGTGCAGCGCGATGACCTTGAACGGCTCGACACCGTCCATCGCGTACAGCCCGAACATCATCATCCGGGCGACCCAGAAGAACAGGATGTCGTACCCGGTGACCAGCACCGAGGTCGGGTAGAAGCGCTCCAGGTCGGCGGTGCGGTCGGGCCAGCCCAGGGTCGAGAACGGCCACAGCGCGGACGAGAACCACGTGTCGAGGACGTCGGTGTCCTGCGTCCAGCCCTCGGGCGGCTCCTCGTCCGGGCCCAGGGCCGCGACCTCGCCGTCCGGGCCGTACCAGACCGGGATGCGGTGTCCCCACCACAGCTGCCGGCTGATGCACCAGTCGTGCATGTTGTCGACCCACTCGAAGTAGCGGGCCGCCATCTCCGGCGGGTGGATCGCGACGCGCCCGTCCCGGACCGCGTCGCCCGCCGCCTTGGCCAGCGGGCCCACCTTGACGAACCACTGGAGCGACACGCGCGGCTCGACGACCGTGGAGCAGCGCTGGCAGTGCCCGACCGCGTGCTCGTACGGGCGGACCTCCTTGACGATCCTGCCCTGCTGGCGCAGCGCCGCCACCACGGCGGGGCGCGCCTCGAACCGGTCCAGGCCCTCGAACGGACCGGGCTCGGTGATCACGCCACGCTCGTCCATGATCACTTCGAGCGGCAGGCCGTGGCGGCGGCCGATCTCGAAGTCGTTGGGGTCGTGCGCCGGGGTGACCTTGACGGCGCCGGTGCCGAACTCGGGATCGACCAGCTCGTCCGCCACCACCGGGATGCGCCGGCCGGTCAGCGGCAGCTCGACCTCGCGCCCGATCAGGTGCTTGTACCGCTCGTCGTCGGGGTGGACGGCCACCCCGGTGTCGCCCAGCATCGTCTCGGCCCGGGTCGTGGCCACCACGATCTCGGTGTCGCCCGACCCGTACCTGATGGAGACCAGCTCGCCCTCGCGCTCGGCGTGCTCCACCTCGATGTCCGACAGCGCCGTCAGGCAGCGCGGGCACCAGTTGATGATCCGCTCGGCGCGGTAGATCAGGCCATCGTCGAACAGCCGCTTGAAGATCGTGCGGACGGCGCGGGCACGCCGGTCGTCCATCGTGAACGCCTCGCGGGTCCAGTCGACGCTGTCGCCCAGCCGCCGCATCTGGCCGAGGATCGCGCCGCCCGACTCGTTCTTCCACTGCCAGACACGCTCGACGAACGCCTCCCGGCCCAGGTCATGCCGGGAACGGCCCTCCTTGGCCAGCTCTCGCTCGACCACGTTCTGGGTGGCGATGCCCGCGTGGTCCATGCCGGGGACCCACAGCGCCTCGTACCCCTGCATGCGGCGCCGCCGGACCAGCGTGTCCTGGATCGAGTGATCCAGGGCATGGCCCATATGCAGCGAACCTGTCACATTAGGAGGCGGTATGACGATGGAGTAGGCGGGGGCGTCCGGACGCCGGTCAGGGTCGGCGGTGAAGTGCCCAGCCGATACCCAGCGTTCGTAGAGCCTGCTCTCGACGTCCGCAGGCTGGTACTGGGTGGGCAGCTCTACCTCGGCGGCCCCATGGCCGCGCTGAATGCTGGGCGTTGTCACGGAGCCCGATTCTACGGGGCGCCGCGCAGTAGAACGCTCGGACGGTCGGATGCGTCCAAACATCCGTCACAGGGGATTCGGACAGGCCGGACCGGAGGCGCCGCCTCCGGAGCCGGCGGCGACAAGGAGTACGGAAGAGATGAGCGGTTGGAACCCCCCGCCCGCGCCCGGCGGGCCGCCGGGCCCCTACGGTTACGGCGTCCCGGGCCCGGCGCCCTATCCGCCGCCACCGCCGCGCCGCTCGTCGAGCGCGGGGCTGGTCATCGGGTTGATCCTCGGCATCGGCATGATCTTCGTGCTGCTCGTCGTGGTGGTCGTGGTGGTGCTCGCCGGCAGCAGCCACAGCATCGGCACACCCCCGCCCACCGCGGGCGGCTACACCAGGGACTACTCGACCGAGAGCCGGATCTCCTCGCAGATCAACTCGCAGCGCTCGATCATCCGGCGGGCCACCAACTACGCGATCGACGACGTCTACACGGCCGTTTACGGGTCCGGCTCCGACAAGTACCTGTTCGTCGGGGGCAACGGCGACTTCGACCCGAGCGACCTCTACAGGGAGTTCCGCACCGCCGTGAACTCCGAGATCAGCAGCAACGTCACGGCCGCCGTCATCCCCCTGGCCGACGCGGGCGGCGACGGCGAGGCGGTGTGCGCCACCGTCCTCAACCGGCAGTCGTCCCTCAGCACCTACAGCACGGCCCTGTGCGCCTGGGCCACCAAGGACACCTTCGGGACGATCATGCCGGTGCCCGAGGGGTCGCTGAGCACGTCCCGCAGCTACAGCTACGGCACCGTCGCGACCGCCATGCGCCTGATGCGCAAGGACCTGGAGGACTGAGCGGGCCCTCCGACCCGCTCTCCCGACGGCCGGTCCCCGCGGGGGCCGGCCGTCGGCCGTTCCCGCCAAGGTCGGGACTCCGGTCACCTGACACCGGGTCGCCCCGCACGCGACGCTGGTCAGCGGCGTCCCGACCGGCCGGGAACACCGGCGGCGTCCCGACCGCGCCGTACGACCGCCCCGACCGGGCATGGGATCAAGGGACGATGAAGGGACATCGAGGGAGGACCGGATGCGAGCGGTACTCGCGGGCGCGGCCGGCGCGGCGGTGGCGTTCGCCTGCGGAGCGGCGGTGGCGCACATGGCGCACGCCCCCCGGCTCGCCCGGCTCACCTCGGACCTCCAGCGCTCCCGCGAACGCATCCTGGCCACCCGCGAGGAGGAACGCCGCCGCCTGCGGCACGATCTGCACGACGGGCTCGGCCCCACCCTGGCCAGCCTCGCCATGTCGCTGGACACCGCGCGCCTCACCCTCGCCGGCGAGCCGGAACGGATCGAGCCGGTCCTGACGGACCTGCGCGACCGGCTGGCCACCACCGTCGGCGAGATCCGCGAGATGGCCCGCGGCCTGCGCCCGCCCGCCCTGGACGACCTGGGCCTGCCCGCGGCGATCGAGTCGCTGGCCGAGGGGTGCAGCGACCGCGTGGACGTCCGCTTCGACGGCGACCACCGCCACCTGCCCGCCGCGGTCGAGGTCGCCGCGTACCGGATCATCGAGGAGGCGGTGGAGAACATCCGCAAGCACTCCCGCGCCGGCACCACGCTGGTGCTGCTGACCCGGGAGGCCGACCTGCACATCATGATCGCCGACTCGGGCGTCGGCCTGCCCGAACCGGTACGGGGCGCGGGCCCGCCCGCGACCGGCGGCCTGGCCCGGATGCGCGAATGGGCCGCCGAGGTCGGCGGCACCTGCACCGTCACCTCCCGGCCCGGCGTCGGCACGATCGTCTCCGCCCGCCTCCCCCTCGCCGTCCCGGGCTACCATCGGGCATTCAGCGGCGAATCGGGGCGAGCGGGGAACACGTCATGAGCGGACCGCAGGGGCGCGGCGGCGCCTGGACCGACGAGCGAGGAACGAGCGAGGAGGGCCGAGGCGGTCGGCGGGGTCGGCTGGTCGGGGCGGACACCGGGCGCCAAAGGGCGCCCCGGAGGTCCGCGGGGGACCGATCATGAGCGGACCGCAGGGGCGCGGCGGCGCCTGGACCGACGAGCGAGGAACGAGCGAGGAGGGCCGAGGCGGTCGGCGGGGTCGGCTGGTCGGGGCGGACACCGGGCGCCAAAGGGCGCCCCGGAGGTCCGCGGGGGACCGATCATGAGCGGACCGCAGGGGCGCGGCGGCGCCTGGACTGACGAGCGAGGAACGAGCGAGGAGGGCCGAGGCGGTCGGCGGGGTCGGCTGGTCGGGGCGAACACGGGGCGCCAAAGGGCGCCCCGGAGGTCCGCGGGGGACACGAGCGCCGAGGGAATCAGGGTTCTCATCACCGACGACCATCCGGTGTTCCGGCAGGGCCTCAAGGGTCTGTTGCAGGCGCTGGGCGTGGAGGTGGTCGCCGAGGCCGAGAACGGGCCGGACGCGGTGCGGCTCGCCGCCGAGTTGCAGCCGGACGTGGTGGTGATGGACCTGCACATGCCGGGCGGCAACGGCATCGAGGCCACCCGGACGATCACGCGCACCAGCCCGCGGATCGGGGTGCTGGTGCTGACCATGTTCCGCGACGACGACTCGGTGTTCGCGGCCATGCGCGCCGGGGCGCGCGGCTATCTGCTCAAGGAGTCGGGGGCCGAGGAGATCGCGCGCGCGGTGAAGGCCGTGTCGGCGGGCGAGGCCATCTACGGCCCGGAGATCGCCCGCCGGGTCCTGGCGTACTTCACCGAGATGCCCGACCGCAGGCAGACCGCGTTCCCGCAGCTCACCGAGCGGGAACGGGAGGTGCTCGAGCTGATCGCGCAGGGCCGCAGCAACCAGGAGATCGCCTCGGCGCTGTTCCTCAGCCAGAAGACCGTCCGCAACCACGTCAGCAACATCTTCATGAAGCTGCACGTGGCCGACCGCGCGCAGGCGATCGTCCTGGCCCGCGAGGCGGGCCTGGGCGAGACCGCCCGCGACCGCGACGGCGTCCCTTAGGCGCTCTTCTCGCGGGGCTCGCGCTTGGTGCGCTCGCGCGGCACGAGGGTCGGGTTGACGTGCTCCAGGACGGCCTCGCGGGTGATGACGACGCGGGCCACGTCCTGACGGCTCGGCACCTCGTACATCACCGAGAGCAGGACCTCCTCCATGATGGCGCGCAGCCCGCGGGCTCCGGTGCCGCGGAGGATGGCCTGGTCGGCGATCGCCTCCAGGGCGTCGTCGGTGAACTCCAGGTCGACGCCGTCCAGCTCGAACAGCCGGTGGTACTGGCGGACCAGCGCGTTCTTGGGCACCGTGAGGATGTTGATCAGGGCCTCGCGGTCGAGGTGGTGCACGCTGGTGATGGCCGGGAGGCGGCCGATGAACTCGGGGATCATGCCGAACTTCAGCAGGTCCTCGGGCATCACCTCGGCCAGGTGGTTGGTCGAGTCCTCGTAGTCGGACTTGGAGCGGATCACCGCGCCGAAGCCCATGCCCTGCTTGCCCACCCGGGCCTCGACGATCTTCTCCAGGCCGGCGAAGGCGCCACCGCAGATGAACAGCACGTTGGTGGTGTCGATCTGGATGAACTCCTGGTGGGGGTGCTTGCGGCCGCCCTGGGGCGGGACGCTCGCGGTGGTGCCCTCCAGGATCTTCAGCAGCGCCTGCTGGACGCCCTCTCCGGAGACGTCCCGGGTGATCGACGGGTTCTCGCTCTTACGGGCGATCTTGTCGACCTCGTCGATGTAGATGATCCCGGTCTCGGCCTTCTTCACGTCGTAGTCGGCCGCCTGGATCAGCTTGAGCAGGATGTTCTCGACATCCTCGCCGACATAGCCGGCCTCCGTGAGCGCGGTCGCGTCCGCGATCGCGAAGGGCACGTTGAGGAGCCTGGCGAGCGTCTGCGCGAGCAGCGTCTTGCCCGACCCGGTGGGGCCGAGCAGCAGGATGTTGGACTTGCCCAGCTCGACGGCGTCGTCCCGGCCGTTGTCGCCGGACTGGACGCGCTTGTAGTGGTTGTAGACCGCTACCGAGAGCGCCTTCTTCGCCGTCTCCTGCCCGATGACATAGGAGTCCAGGAACTCGTAGATCTCCCGGGGCTTGGGCAGGCTGTCCCACTTGAGGTCGGAGGTCTCGGAGAGCTCCTCCTCGATGATCTCGTTACAGAGATCGATGCACTCGTCGCAGATGTACACGCCCGGACCCGCGATGAGCTTCTTGACCTGCTTCTGGCTCTTCCCGCAGAACGAGCACTTGAGCAGGTCACCACCGTCGCCGATGCGTGCCACCCAACTGTCTCCTTTTCGTGGGGCCGTCCGCCCGCCTTGGACGCCGCGGCGGATGCGGCTCGGTTCGTTGCGTCCCGAAGGCTTTCGACGTTGGACTCGACGTTACCGCCTCGGGCGGACTTGGTAAGCCCCTCGCCCGGAAGATGTGGCGTCCGGGCTGAGGGTCTCCCAGGCCGCGCGCCGTCTCAGGACGACACTACCTCGGCCGTGCGCTTCCTGCTGACGAAGACGTCGTCGACCAAGCCGTAGGCCTTGGCCTCCTCCGCCGTCAAGATCTTGTCGCGTTCGATGTCCCGGCGCACCTCGTCCACGGACTTGCCGCTGTGCCGGGCCAGGATCTCCTCCAGTTGCTCGCGGATCCGCATGATCTCGCGGGCCTGGATCTCGATGTCGCTGGACTGCCCGTAGCCGCCCTCGGTGGCCGGCTGGTGAATCAGCATCCTGGCGTGCGGCAGCGCGGCCCGCTTGCCGGGCGTCCCGGCCGCCAGCAGCACGGCCGCGGCCGAGGCGGCCTGGCCGATGCAGACGGTCTGGACGTCGGGCTTGACGAACTGCATCGTGTCGTAGATCGCCGTCATGGCGGTGAAGGAGCCGCCGGGCGAGTTGATGTAGATGCTGATGTCGCGGTCGGGGTCGATCGACTCCAGCGTGAGCAACTGCGCCATCACGTCGTTGGCGGACGCGTCGTCGATCTGCACGCCGAGGAAGATGATCCGCTCCTCGAAGAGCTTGTTGTACGGGTTCATCTCCTTGACCCCGTACGTGGTGCGCTCGACGAAGGACGGGATGATGTACCGGTCGTCCACCGGCATCGGGCGCCGCCCGCCCTGGGTGACCAGGTCGGCGAAGCCGGGTCGGATCAGATCGCTCACTGTGTGCCTCCGATAGGGATTTCTGCGCGTCAGGAGACGGGGCCCTCGGAGGGCACCTGGTTGGCGCTGAGCACCACGTGGTCGACGAAGCCGTAGTCCTTGGCCTCGTCGGCGGTGAACCAGCGGTCGCGGTCGGAGTCGCGCTCGATCTGGTCGAGCGGCTGCCCGGTGTGCTGGGAGATCCGCTCGGCGAGCATCCGCTTGACGTAGAGCATCTGCTCGGCCTGGATCTTGATGTCGGAGGCCGTGCCGCCGATCCCGCCGGACGGCTGGTGCATCATGATCCGCGCGTGCGGCAGGGCGTAGCGCTTGCCCGGCGCCCCGGCGCACAGCAGGAACTGGCCCATCGAGGCGGCCAGGCCCATGCCCACCGTCACCACGTCGTTCGGGACGTACTGCATGATGTCGTAGATCGCCATTCCGGCGGTGACGGAACCACCTGGCGAGTTGATGTACAGGGTGATGTCGCGGCGGCCGTCCTCGGCGGACAGCAGCAGCAACTCGGCGCAGATGCGGTTGGCGATGTCATCGTCGACCTGCTGGCCGAGGAAGACGATCCGCTCGCGCAGCAGCCGCTGGAACAGCTGGTCGCCGAGCGGCAGCAGGGGCGCCTCGGCGACCCGCGCCATGATCCGCGACGACTCGTCGAAAGTCGGAGGCATGCTCACCGGGTGTTCCTCCGGTCCTTTTATCGGTTCGGATGCTTTGGACATTAACGCGCCCCGGCGGCCGATCACGCCGCGAGGCCCCGCTTTTCGCTGGGGGCGTACCCGCGCATGGTGATCTCAATAGAAGGGGAACGCCCCGTGCCCGGGCCGGGCACGGGGCGTGAGCCGATACGGGATCAGGCGTCCTTCTCGGACGTCTCCGAGCCCTTGGCCTCGGCGGTCTCCTCGGCCTCGCCCTCCCCGTCCGTCTCCTCGTCCTTGTCTCCGTCCGTCTCCTGGGCCTCGGTCGCGGTCTCGCCCTCGGCCTGGACGGTCTGGCCGGTCTCGTTGTTCAGCTCGCGGCGGATCGCCTCGACGTCCACCTCGTTGCCGGCGGTGTCCTTGACGGTCACGTGCTCGACCAGCAGGTTGAGCGCCTTGCTGCGCAGCACCTCCGAGACGATCGCCGGAAGCTGGTTGTTCTCGGTCAGGTACTCGGCGAGCTGCTGCGGCTGCACGCCCATCTGCATCGCCTGGGTGACGACGTAGTCGCTCAGCTCCTCGTTCTCGACGCCCAGCTCCTCCTGGACGGCGAGCTGGTCGAGCACGAAGCCGCCCTTGACCGCCTGCCGGGCCGCCTCGGCCACCTCGGTGTCGAACTCTTCTTCGGACTTCTCCTCGCGGGCGAGGTAGTCCTCCTTGGTCATCCCGGCCATCTGCAGTTGCTGCTCCAGTTGCTGGCCGCGGCGCTGGATCTCCTCCTCGACCACCTTCTCGGGCAGCGGGATGTCGATCTTCTCCAGCAGCGCCTCCAGGGCCTTGTCGCGGGCCTCGGCGATCTGCTGGAGCCGCACCTGCCGGGACAGCCGGTCGCGGATGTCGGCGCGCAGCTCCTCGATGGTGTCGAACTCGCTGGCCATCTGGGCGAACTCGTCGTCCGGCTCGGGCAGGTTCTTGACCTTGACGCTCTGCACGGTGACGGTGATCTGGGCCTCCTCGCCGGCCCGCTCGCCCTCCACCAGGGTGCCGGTGAAGGTCGTGCTCTCCCCCGCCGACAGGCCCAGCAGGGCGTCGTCCAGGCCCTCGATGCCGGACTTGCTGCCGACCTCGTAGGAGTAGCCGGAGGTGGAGGCGTCCTCGACCTTCTCGCCGTCGATCTCGGCCACCAGGTCGAGGGTGACGAAGTCGCCCTCCTCGACCGGCCGGTCGGCGGCGGTGAGGGAGGCGAACCGCTCGCGCAGGTTGCCCAGGGTCTCCTCGATCTGCTCCTCGCCGACCTCGGCGGACTCGACGGTCACCTCAAGGCCGTCGTAGTCGGGCACCTCGAACTTGGGGCGGATGTCGACCTCGGCGGTGAAGGCGAACTGGTTCCCGTCGTCGAGCTCGGTCACCTCCACGTCCGGCTGGCCGAGGACGAAGATCTCGCTGTCCTCGACGGCGCGGCCGTACAGCTCGGGAAGCGCGTCGTTGACCGCCTCCTGCAGGACCGCCCCCCGCCCGACGTACTGGTCGATCAGCCGGGCGGGGACCTTGCCGGGCCGGAAGCCCTTGATCCGCACCTGCTGCGAGATCTCCTTGTACGCCTTGTCGAGGTTCGGCTTGAGCTCGTCGAACGGCACCTCGACGGTGAGCTTGACCCGCGTGGGGGTCAGCTCCTCGACATCGGTCTTCACTGGGGTAGGTCTCCTTGATCGGGCGCTGTCTCGGCCGCGGCGTTCGACGCGTGCTTGGCCCGTCGTCGTCTCTCACCGCAGGTCCCGCGCTGAACGGGCCACGGTGGACGGGTCCACCGCGGGCGGGGCGACGCGGGCAGCCGGTAGCCGGGTCCGCGCGTTCGCGCGCCAGTCTATGGGGTACGGGCCGGGAGTGCCGACACCGCGCCCACCGAGCCGGGGCACGTCGCCGAACTAGTGGGCATACCGCTCGTCACAGCGGGTCAACCGCCGGTTCTCGATAGGTTTCTCTAACGCGCCGGTATCAGCAATGTGTTGCCGGGGTGTGACATTGAGCATCCGGACCCCCATAATCGTGCGGGATGAACGGGATAGTTGCGGCCTTTGGTGCGACCGGCCTCTACTATGTCGGCTTCGCGATCTTCAAGGTGGCGGCCGACCGCCTCGAACCGCTGCGCACCAACAGGCTGATGCGCTTGGTCCGGGTGATCCTTTCCAACTGGATCTTCCTGCTCGGCCTGGTGCTCGTTCTGGGCGGGCTCGCCCTGCAGATCGTGTCGATGTCCGAGGTCTCGCTCGCGATCGGCGTGCCGATCTTCATGTCCGGCGCCTTCCTGCTGCTGCTCATCGCGCTGCTGTTCTTCCGCGAACGGCTCACCGGACGGGAATGGCTGAGCCTGTTCATGATCGCCGCCGCGATGGTGCTGATCGTCGCGTCGATCGGTCATCCGCCCCCGATCAGGGCCGTGGACGTGCCCCCCGGGAAACTCGCGGTGATCATTACACCGGCGTTGCTGGTGCCCGCGATCATCTGGCTGATCGGCGATCATCGACCGGACGGAAAACACGCCCGCGAGATCACCGGGATCGCCTACGGGCTCAGTTCCGGCCTGCCCATCGGCACCGCCGAATTGTGCATCAAGGGCTGGAGCGACTCGGGCATCAGCGTGTCGAGCCTGTTCACGCCCTACCCGTACGCGACGGTCGCCTCGGCGGTGATCGGCTTCGCCGCGCTGATGGCCGGGTTTCAGCGGTGCCGGGTGTCCATCGTGGCCGTGGTGATGACGGCCGTCGCCAAGACCCATCTGCTGGTGACGGGCACGTTCATGTACGGCGAGCCCTGGCCCCAGGACGCACGGCACCTCGGGATGCGGCTGGGCGCGCTGGCGCTGGCCGTGATCGCCGTCCTCCAGTTCCCCCGGCACCGGCCCGTCGCCGCCCAGCCAGCCTCCGAGTTGGGCGAAGGCCGGGAGGAGACGGGACGAGGCCCGAAGTCCACCTCGCCTCCCTTGTCGCCCCCTCCCCAGGCACGGCGCTTCGGCGACACCTCACCCGTCCCGCTTGCGGCCCCGACGCCCACGACGACGCCCAAGACAGTGTGGCCCTCGGCGCCCTCGGAGCCGCCGCCTGAGGAGTTCCCGCCGTTCGAGGACGCGCCTCCGGGGCTGAGCCCGTTCGACCGGCCGAGGGAGCGGCGCCCGCCGGGCCGCCGCCGTCCCGGGGGCGGGTCCCCGTCCGGGCACCTGGCGCCCGACCGGGGCTCCGGCCCGCAGGCGTTCGGTCATCCCCCGCCGGAGGACCGCGTCACCGGTGAGCTCCCGTCCGTGACACCGCCGGCGCCCGGCCCGTACGCGCAGGACCCCCTCGGGCGCGGGCCGTCCTGGGACGACGACACGTTCGCCACCGGCGTCGGGGAGGACGGCGCCGAGGAGCCGTCCGGCGGCGTCCACGATGGGACATGGAGGCCGCCGGGTTCCGCCGGCTAGCGGCGGCGTTTGCCGCCCTTGCCCATGTCCCCGGGAAGGCCCTTGTCGAGGCCCGCCCGGCGCAGCGCGTCGGCCATCGCACCGCCGCCGGACCCGCCCGCACCACCGCGGCCGGAGCCTGCGCGGCCACCGCCGCGCCCGCCCTGACCCCGGCGGTTCCCCTGGCCCGCCCGGCCGCCCCTGCCGCCCTGGCCGGCGTCGCCCCGGCCACGGCCGCCGCCCTGGGCGCCGCCTCCGGCGCGGGCGTCGTCGTCGAGCCGCAGCGTCAGCGAGATCCGGTTGCGCTTGAGATCCACGTCCAGGACCTTCACCCGGACGATGTCGCCGGGCTTGACCACGTCGCGCGGGTCCTCCACGTACCGGTCGGACATCGCGGAGATGTGCACGAGCCCGTCCTGGTGCACGCCCACGTCCACGAACGCCCCGAAGGCCGCCACGTTCGTGACGACCCCTTCGAGGATCATCCCGGGCTCCAGGTCGGCGGGGGTGTTGACGCCCTCCTTGAACGCGGCGGCGCGGAAGGCGGGACGCGGGTCGCGGCCCGGCTTCTCCAGCTCGGCGAGGATGTCGGTGACGGTCGGCAGCCCGAAGGTGTCGTCCACGAAGTCGGACGGGCGCAGCCCGCGCAGCACGCGGGTGTTGCCGATCAGGCTCCGGATGTCGCCGCCCGCGGCGTCCACGATGCGGCGCGCCACCGGATACGCCTCGGGGTGGACGCTGGAGGCGTCCAGGGGGTCGTCGCCGTCGGGGATGCGCAGGAAGCCCGCGCACTGCTCGAACGCCTTGGGTCCGAGCCTGGGCACCTCCTTCAGCCCTGACCGCGTGCGGAACGGGCCGTTGGCGTCGCGGTGGGCGACGATGTTCTCCGCCAGGCCCTCGGAGATGCCCGACACCCGGGTGAGCAGCGGCGCGGAGGCGGTGTTGACGTCCACGCCCACGGCGTTCACCGCGTCCTCCACGACGGCGTCCAGCGACCGCGACAGCTTCACCTCCGACACGTCGTGCTGGTACTGGCCCACCCCGATGGACTTGGGGTCGATCTTGACCAGCTCGGCCAGCGGGTCCTGGAGGCGGCGGGCGATCGAGACCGCGCCGCGCAGCGAGACGTCCAGTCCGGGCAGCTCGCGCGCCGCGTACGCGGACGCCGAGTACACCGAGGCGCCCGCCTCCGACACCATGACCTTGGTGAGCTTCAGCTCCGGATGCCGCGCGATCAGGTCGGCGGCGAGCCGGTCGGTCTCCCGGGACGCGGTGCCGTTGCCGATGGCGATCAGGTCGACGGCGTGCTCGCGGGCGAGAGCGGCCAGCGTGGCGATGGACTCGTCCCACCGCCCGCGCCCCGCCGATCCCGTGTGCGGGTAGATCGTGTCGGTGGCGACGACCTTGCCGGTGGGGTCCACGACGGCGACCTTGACGCCGGTGCGCAGGCCCGGGTCCAGGCCCATGGTGGTGCGGGACCCCGCGGGCGCGGCCAGCAGCAGGTCGCGCAGGTTGGCGGCGAACACCCGTACCGCCTCGTCCTCGGCCTCCTGCCGCAGCCGGGTCCGGATGTCGATGCCGAGGTGGACGAGGATGCGGGTGCGCCAGGCCCAGCGCACCGTGTCGTTCAGCCAGCGGTCGGCGGGACGGCCCAGGTCCTCGACGCCGAAGCGCCGCGCGATCTCGGCCTCGTAGGAGCTGCGGGACGCCGGGTCGTCCGGCTCCTCGGGCTCCAGGTCGAGTTCGAGCACCTCCTCCTTCTCGCCGCGGAACAGCGCGAGGACCCGGTGCGAGGGCAGCTTGGCGAAGGGCTCGGAGAACGCGAAGTAGTCGGCGAACTTGGCGCCCGCCTCCTCCTTGCCCTCGCGCACCTTCGACACCACGCGGCCGCGCGACCACATGCGCTCGCGCAGCCCGCCGATGAGGTCGGCGTCCTCGGCGAACCGCTCGACCAGGATCGCGCGGGCGCCCTCCAGCGCGGCGGCCTCGTCGGCGACGCCCTTCTCCGGGTCGACGTAGGCGGTGGCGGCGGCCCGCGGGTCGTTGGACGGGTCGCCCAGCAGCAGGTCGGCCAGCGGCTCCAGCCCGGCCTCGCGCGCGATCTGCGCCTTGGTGCGCCGCTTGGGCTTGTACGGCAGGTAGATGTCCTCAAGCCTGGCCTTGGACTCGGCGGCCAAGATCTGCGCGCGCAGCTCGTCGGTGAGCCTGCCCTGGGAGTCGATCGACTCCAGGATCGCGGCGCGCCGCTCGTCCAGCTCCCGCAGGTAGCGCAGGCGTTCTTCGAGCTGCCGCAGCTGGCCGTCGTCGAGGGTGCCGGTGGCCTCCTTGCGGTACCGGGCGATGAACGGCACCGTGGCGCCGCCGTCGAGAAGCTCGACGGCGACCCGCACCTGCCCTTCACGGACGCCGAGCTCCCGCGCGATCCGCTCGGTGATCGGCGGGACCGGCGGCGGGACGGCCCGGCCGTCCGCGCCCTCGCTGGACACGTTCTGGCTGATGGACGCTGTCACGATGTGGATTCGCTCTCCCCTGGAAGTCCCCTGGTGGTGCCCAAGCATTGTGCAGGTAACCGGGCCGCTTGTCGCGCCGCCCCGAAGATCGGTGAAGTGGACCTAGCACCACTGAGGTGGCGCGCGGAAGCGTCCACAATGGACGCGACGACGCAAAGACGACGGGAGGCGGATCCGCATGGACGGCGACCGCAGGGCCGAGATCGCCCGGGTGGGTCTCGTCACCTGCCTGCGCGGTCTGGTGCAGGCCGTGCTGGCGCTGGCCGTGGGCATCCCGCTGTTCGTGATGACCGTCCTGTCGATCGCCTTCATCCCGCTGGGCGTCGGGGTGTTCCTGGCCCCTGCCTCGCTGTCGGCGCTGCGCTCGTTCGCCAACATCCAGCGGATGTGGGCGGCGGAGTGGTCGGGCGTGCCGGTTCCCCTCCCGTACCGGCCGGAGCCCGCGAACGCGCACAACCCGTTCCGCCGCCTGTGGTGGATGCTGTCGGATCCGGCGACCTGGCGGGATCTGCTGTGGCTGGTGGTGAACATGCCGGTCGGGCTGGCGCTGGGCCTGTTGCCGGCGTGCCTGCTGGTGTACGGGGTCGAGGGCATGTTCGTGGCGCCCTGGCTGGGGCAGATCACCGCCTACGGCTGGGGCCCGTTCTGGCCGCTTGAGGCGTGGGGCATCGTGGGCGTCGTCGCCCCGGTCGCGCTGGGCGCCCTGCTCACGGCCGTGTCGCTGCCGGTGGGTCCATGGATCCTCAAGGGGCACGCCCTGGTCGCCCAGGCCCTCCTCTCCCCCGCCCGTACCGCGCTGGCCGAGCGGGTACGGGAGCTGACCGAGACCCGTACCGAGACCGTGGACGCGTCAGCGGCGGAGCTGCGCCGCATCGAGCGCGACCTGCATGACGGCGCGCAGGCCAGGCTCGTGGCGCTGAGCATGAACATCGGCCTGGCCGAGCAGTTGATGAAGCAGGATCCGGAGGCCGCGCAGGAACTGCTCGCCGAGGCGCGGTCGGCCAGCGGCCAGGCGCTGACCGAGCTGCGCGACCTCGTCCGTGGCATCCACCCGCCGGTGCTGGCCGAGCGGGGCCTGGACGGCGCCGTGCGGGCGCTGGCGCTGTCGCTTCCGCTGCCCGTCGAGGTCGGCGTCGACGTGCCGGGGAGGGCGGAGGCGCCGGTGGAGTCCGCCGCCTACTTCGCGGTCGCCGAGATGCTGGCCAACGTGGTCAAGCACAGCGGCGCGGGCCGGGCCTGGGTCCGGATCGAGCACGCCGGGGACAGGCTGCGGATGATCGTCGGGGACGACGGCGTGGGCGGGGCGGACCCGGCCTCGGGCAGCGGAATGCGGGGCATCGAGCGGAGGCTCGCCGCCTTCGATGGCACGATGGCGGTGACCAGCCCCTCCGGTGGGCCGACCGTCGTGACCATGGAGCTGCCGTGCGCGTTGTCATCGCCGAAGACCTCGCCCTCCTCAGGGACGGGCTGATCCGCCTTCTGCAGGCGTTCGGGTTCGAGGTCGTCGAGGCGGTGGACAACGGTCCCTCCCTGCTGCGCGCGCTGACCACGCACCGCCCCGACGTGGCGGTGGTGGACGTGCGGCTGCCGCCCACGTTCACCGACGAGGGGCTGCGCGCGGCGCTGGAGGCCCGCAAGCAGGTCCCGGGCCTGCCGGTGCTGGTGCTGTCGCAGCACGTGGAGCAGCTCTACGCGCGGGAGCTGCTGTCCGACAGCACCGGCGGCATCGGCTACCTCCTCAAGGACCGGGTGTCGGACGTGAGCCAGTTCGTGGACGCGGTGCGCCGTGTCGCCGACGGGGGTACGGCGCTCGATCCGGACGTGGTGGCCCAGTTGCTCACCAGGCACGCCCGCGAGGAGCCGTTGCAGAGGCTGACTCCGCGTGAGCGCGAGGTGCTCGGCCTGATGGCGGAGGGCCGCTCGAACGCGGCCATCGCGTCGGCCATGTTCGTGACGGAGAAGGCCGTCAGCAAGCACACCAACAACATCTTCAGCAAGCTGGGCCTGCCGCCTTCGGAGGACGACAACCGCCGCGTCCTGGCCGTCCTCACCTACCTGGGCATGGCGTAGGCGCGGCTCAGCGCGCCCACAGCGGGACGAGCCGCTCGTCCCCCTTGGGCGCCAGGTCGCACGGTCGCTGTTCCTCGCTGGGCTCGGCCAGGACGTAGACCTGGGTGCCGGCGGGGGCGGTGACGACGGCGGAGAACCCGCCGTCCGGGCCGGTGGTGACCTGACGGGGCACGTCGGCCGGTATGACGACGGTGTCGCCCGGCCCGACGGTGAGCTCCTGCCCGCCGAGGTCGATGGTGGCGGCGCCGTCCAGGCAACTCCACACCTGCCCGGTGTCGGCGGCGTGGCGCGGCCCGCGGCGGTCGGGGATCATGTCGACCCGCCACAGGGCGAGATCCGCGACTCCGCCCTGGGTGGGGCTGGCAAGGGTCGTCATCACTCCGTTGGGCGTCTCGGTCCTGCGGCAGTCGGCCCGGCGTACGAGGGTCATGGCGATCTCCCCTAAGATAGACAATCAAGTTGTCCATATAGTCAATGAGGTTGTCTTTTATGTCAAGCGCCTCCGGGACGGGGCCCGACCTCCGCCCCGGCACCGGATACGAGCTGCCGCTGCGGATGCTCATGGCCTTCCGCCTGGTCATCGACGAGGTGCACCGGGAGCTCGCCAGGAAGGGCCACCCGAACCTGCGCCCGCTGCACGGCTTCGTGTTCCAGGCGATCGGCCCGCACGGCACCACCGCCGCCGAGCTCGGCCAGCGGCTCGGCGTGTCCAAGCAGGCCGCCGGCAAGACGGTCGAGACCCTTGAACGGCTCGGCTACGTGGAGCGCGGCACCGATCCCGCCGACGCCCGCCGCAAGATCGTCCGGTTGACTGCCAGGGGCGCCGACTCGCTGGCCCGCTCGTCGGCGGCGTTCGACCGGATCAGGGCGCGCTGGGCGGACGACCTGGGCGCCGACCGCCTGCGCGCGCTGGAGGAGGACCTGCGCAGGCTCACCCCCGAGGACTTCTTCCGGCTGGACGTGCCGGGGTGGTTCGGCACCGCCTGACCGGTGGTCCGGCCCTTGCCAGACCGTCTCCGGTCGCCTACGATCCGTTCAACTCTTAGGAAAGTTTCCTAAGAGTTAGAGCGGGGTTCCGATGTTGGGTTCGGGGGCGAACTTGAACGGAGGACCATGTCCAGGCCAGAGGGACGGCGGGCCGGAAGACGCGCCCGCGCATCGATCATCACGGCGACCGCACTCTTCGTGACCACGCTGACCGCGCTCCCCGCGTCGGCGACCGTCACCCCAAGGCTCCCCTCCACCACGCAGGCGACCGCGCCCGCCCCTGCGCAGGCGGCGAACAGGGTGGTCGGCTACTTCGCGCAATGGGGCGTCTACCAGCGCAACTACCACGTCAAGAACATCGACACCAGCGGCTCGGCCGCCAAGCTCACGCACATCAACTACGCCTTCGGCAACGTCCAGAACGGACAGTGCGCGGTGGGCGACTCCTACGCCGACTACGACCGCTTCTACCAGGCGTCCGAGAGCGTGGACGGGCAGCCCGACTCCTGGGACGCCGGAGCCCTGCGCGGCAGCTTCAACCAGCTCCGCAAGCTCAAGGCCAAGTACCCGCATCTGAAGGTGCTCTGGTCGTTCGGCGGCTGGACGTGGTCGGGCGGCTTCGGCCAGGCCGCCGCCAACCCCGCCGCGTTCGCCGAGTCCTGCTACAGGCTGGTCGAGGACCCGCGCTGGGCGGACGTGTTCGACGGCATCGACATCGACTGGGAGTACCCGAACGCCTGCGGCCTCACCTGCGACACCAGCGGGCCGGGGGCCTTCCGCGACCTGATGGCGGCGCTGCGCTCCCGGTTCGGGCCCGGCAACCTGGTGACCGCCGCGATCACCGCGGACGCCGGCGCGGGCGGCAAGATCGACGCGGCGGACTACGCGGGCGCGGCGCAGTACGTCGACTGGTACCTGCCGATGACCTACGACTTCTTCGGAGCGTTCGACGCCGACGGGCCGACCGCCCCGCACTCGCCGCTGTACTCCTACGACGGGATCCCGCGGCAGGGGTTCGACTCCGACGCGGCGATCCAGAAGCTCAAGGCCAAGGGCGTGCCGGCGAGCAAGCTGATGCTCGGCATCGGGTTCTACGGCCGCGGCTGGAGGGGCGTCACGCAGAGCGCGCCCGGTGGCGCGGCCACCGGCCCAGCACCCGGCACGTACGAGGCGGGCGTCGAGGACTACAAGGTGCTCAAGACGAGCTGCCCGGCCACCGGGACCATCGCGGGCACCGCGTACGCGCACTGCGGCGACCAATGGTGGAGCTACGACACCCCCGCCACCATCGGCGGCAAGATGGCCTACGCCAGGGACCAGGGCTTGGGCGGGGCCTTCTTCTGGGAACTGAGCGGCGACACCTCCGGAGGTGAGCTCATCACCGCGATGCGGAACGGCATCGGCTGAGCCCGTTCCGGGTGAGCCGCCGAGGCGCGCATATCCGGATGCATGTGCTCACGGCGGGCGCTATTTTGACTCGCATGGTGCTTCACGAGGCAGGGCGGCGAGCTAGCCGCGCCGAGCCGGGGAACGGGCGGTCGCGCCCGGCCCGGTTCGGCGTGGCGTGCCGCCGTCCCTTCGACCTCGTGAGGCCCTTCCATGCTTTCCGGTGAGATCCGGCAGACCTTCCTCGACTTCTTCACCGAACGCGACCATCGCGTGGTGCCGTCGAGCCCGCTCGTCCCGTCCGATCCGACGCTGCTGCTGACGGGCGCGGGGATGGACCAGTTCAAGCCGTACTTCCTCGGCCGTTCCGAACCCGACCACCCGCGCGCGGTGTCGGTGCAGAGATGCGCGCGCACGACCGACCTCGACCACGTCGGCCGCACCACGCGGCACACGACGTTCTTCGAGATGCTCGGGAACTTCTCCTTCGGCGACTACTTCAAGGAGGAGGCGACCGCCTGGGCGTGGGAACTGCTCACCCGCGGCTTCGGGCTCGACCCGTCCCGGCTGTGGGTGACCGTCTACCTCGACGACGACGAGGCGGTACGGCTGTGGCGGCGGATCGGCGTCCCCGGCGAGCGGATCCAGCGGCTCGGGATGGCCGACAACTTCTGGTCCATGGGCGTCCCCGGCCCGTGCGGCCCGTCCTCGGAACTCCACTACGACCGTGGCCCGGCGTTCGGGCGCGAGGGCGGGCCCGCGGTCGACGGCGAACGCCACCTGGAGATCTGGAACCTGGTCTTCATGCAGAACGTGCGCGGGGAAGGGCCGTCCAAGGAGGGCTACCCCATCGTCGGCGACCTGCCCGCGCCCAGCATCGACACCGGCCTGGGCCTGGACCGGCTCGCCGCGATCCTCCAGGACGTCGACACGCTGATGGAGACCGACCTGCTGGCGCCGACGCTGCGGCTCGTCCAGGACCTGTCCGGGCGCGAGTACCCCGGGCGGGACGGCGGCGAGGAGTCCACGTCGTTCCGGATCGTGGTGGATCACGCGCGCACCATCGCGTTCCTCATCGCGGACGGGGTGCTGCCGTCCCCGGAGGGCCGCGGGTACGTGCTGCGCCGGCTGATGCGCCGCGCCGTCCGCCACGCGCGGCTCCTCGGGGTGGACGAGCCGGCGCTGCCCGCGCTGACGTCGCGCGTCGTCGACACGCTCGGCCCGGCCTGGCCGCGGCTGGTGGACGGGCGCGAGCTGATCACGCAGGTGTGCGAGGCGGAGGAGGAGACCTTCGCGCGGACGCTGCGGCAGGGGTCGCGGATGCTGGACTCGGCGATCGGGCGTGCGCGCACGTCGGGTTCCACGGTGCTCCCCGGACGGGCGGCGTTCGACCTGCACAACTCCTACGGCTTCCCGTTCGACCTGACCGTGGACGCGGCGCGCGCGGCGGGCCTGACGGTGGACGAGGACGCGTTCACCGCGCTCCTCGAAGAGCAGCGCAGGCAGGCGTACGAGGCGAGCAGGGAACGCAAGGGCGGCGAGGCGGCGCGGCGCGACCTCTACCGGCGCGTCGCGGACGAACACGGCCTGACCACCTTCGTCGGGTACGACGCGACCTCGGCCGAGTCCCGGGTGCTGGCGCTCCTGGACGGATCGGGCCGCTCGGTCGCGTCCGCGTCGGAGGGCGACGAGCTGGAGGTGATCCTCGACCGGAGTCCCTTCTACGCGGAGGGCGGCGGCCAGGTCGGCGACACGGGCACGCTGCGCACGTCCGGCGGGACGGTCCTGGAGATCCGTGACACCCGTCCCGGACTGGACGGGCTGCACGTCCACTCGGCGCGGGTCGTCTCGGGTGAGATCCGTACAGGGGACGAGGCGGAGGCGATCGTCGACGCGGCGCGGCGGGCGGCGACCGCCCGTTCGCACAGCGCGACGCACGTGCTGCATGCGATGCTGCGCCGCTTCCTGGGCGAGCATGCGGTGCAGCGAGGGTCGCGGGTCGAACCCGGGCGGCTTCGCTTCGACTTCTCACACTTCGCGCATGTGGACGTGCGGCACGTCCAGTCCCTGGTGAACGACTACCTGATGGACGATCCCGAAGTCCGCGTGTGGGAGGCGAAACGGGACGAGGTCATGTCTCCCGGCTTCGGCCTGATGGCGGACGCGGTCGCGCTGTTCGGCGAACGCTACGGCGAGCGGGTGCGGATCGTCGACATCGGGGACGCCTCCCGCGAACTGTGCGGCGGTACGCACGTCGGTCACGGGTCGCAGGCCGGTCCCCTGCACATCCTCAGCGAGACCTCGATCGGGACGGGCCTGCGCCGCATCGAGGCGCTGACGGGCCCGGACGCGCTGCGCCACCACGACCACGAGCACGCGCTGCTGCACGAGCTCGCGGCGCTGCTGAAGGTGCCCGCGGACCAGGCGCCCGAACGGCTCCGGCAGAGGCTCGACACCTTCGCGGAGGCGCAACGGCATCTGGAGGCGCTGCGGGCGTCCGAGCGCGCGGCGCTCGCGGACCGCCTCACCGGCGGCGCCGAGATCCTCCCCGGCGGCATCTGGCTGGTCACCGCGACCGTCCCGGACGGGGTGGTCTCCGACGCCGGCGACCTGCGGACGCTGGCGCTGGAGACGATCGCGCGCTGCCCGTCCGGCGAGGGCGCGGTCGTCCTGGGCGCGCGCACCGGCACGGCAGCGTCCCTCGCGGCGGCGCTGACCCCGCGCCTCGCCGGCTCCGGGCTGCGCGCGGCCGAGCTGCTCACCACCGCGGCGCGGACGGTCGGCGGCGGCGCGGGCGGCAAGGGCGGCGTCGCCACCGCGGGCGGACGGGACACCGGACGGCTGGACGAGGCGGTCGCGCAGGCGGCGCGCACCGCCCGCGAGCTCCTCACCAGCGCGCCTTGATTGTTGATATTTCAGGCGTATCGTCCGAATCAGTCGGGCCGATCGAGTGAGGGGAGCGTGGCTGTGCTGCGGGTGTTCTGCTTCGGCAGTCTGGGAGTGACGGTGGAGGACGTCTTCCTGATCGATCCCGACCCCGAGCACGCCGCACGCGAACGCGGCGTGCGGGTCGAGCTGCGCCTGCTCGACCCGCAGCCGTGGCGCGGCTCCATCAACGCGTCCCAGAAGGTGGTCGTCGACCAGGCCGTGTGGCGCGCCGACTTCCTGGAGACCGAGGAGGGCGGGCCCGGCAGCAAGGACCGGATGCACTACCACCCCGGCATGCGGAACAACGAGCCCGGCCGGCGCACCTTCCGCGACGAGCTCACCGACAACCCGATGGGCTGGCTGGCCGGCCAGCTCGCCGACCCCCTCTCCCTGCTGGAGGACGCCGGGATCCAGGACCTCGACGCGTACCGTCCCTCCGCCGACGCCCTCCGCGAGGGCCTGGGCGAGGTGGTGCTGAGCGTGACGAACGTCCTCGCAGGCGTGCGCGCGGGCGACCTGGCCAAGGTGCCCGTCCGCCCCGGCCCGCCGACCTGAGCCCGTTCAGAGGAAGGCCGCGCGCACCTCAAGCAGCCAGCGCTCCACCGCGTCCTCATCCGGCCGCTCGGCCAGCGGCGTCCGGATCGCGTCGAACTTCGACTCGGCCTCGGCCAGCAGGCTTTTGGCCTCGTCCAGTTCCCCTTGGGCCACGCGCTCACCGAAGTCCCGGTACCACTGCGGGTTCTCCAGCCTCACCGTGAGCCGTCCCGTCCGGTACAACTCCAGGCCCTGGTGGACGAGCCGCGCCAGATGCCGGGCGTGCTTGGCCGTCCGCTTGCGCGTGTCCGCCGAGAACGACCCGTCCCCGCGCCCCTCCAGCCTGCGGAACTGGGACACCGCGTAACCGAAGTACGCGTCCCTGACCCGCCTGGCCGACAGGAACGCCTCCCGCACGCCGATCAGCCGGTCCCCCAGCTCCGTGCGCGTCTCGTACTCGTCCAGCCACAGCAGCTCGGTGACCGTCGGGTTCACGCCCAGGCACAGCCCCGCGAACTTCCCCGCCTCATGCCGCGTGACGTCCGGGTCGGTGGTGACCGTGGTGGCCTGCTTGCCCACCGGCGGACGCAACCCGTGGAACAGCACCGTCGGCGCGGCGAACACCGCCAGCCGGTCCACGTCCGACTCCGGAGTCGCCAGGCCGTACGCGGTGGACCCCACGACACCGGCAAGCAGCACATTCGTCACATCCACCATCACGGCCTCCTTCCCGGGACATTCTGGGGACCGCCCCTCGCCGCCGCACCACCTTTTCCGGGACGGCGGGAAGGATTCGCCGCGCCAGGGGTAGACCCACCGTGACGGCAGGGGGTGAAGACGTGGCCGAACTGCGCGGCGGAGATCGCGACCAGATCCAAGCCGGGCTTCAACGGCTCGCCACCGAGCGCGGCGAGGCCCGCGAGCTGCTGGACGCCGTCCTGGAGATCAGCAGGCATCTGGAGCCCGAAGAGGTCCTGGATACCATCGCCCAGGCCGCCCAGGAGGTGGTCAACGCCCGGATCGCCGCGGTGGGCGTCCCGGACGAGGAGGGCCGCTTCGGCAGGCTGATCAGCTCGGGCTCCGGGGCCGGGTCGTTCGCCGATCAGATCGGCGACCTGCCCCCTCCGGGCAACACACAGCAGGACCCGCTACAGCTGCGCCTCGACCAGCTCAAGGAGGCCCAACAGCCGACGATCACCTCGCTGCTGACGGTGCCGATCCCGATCCGCGGCGCGGTGTACGGCCACCTGTACCTGATCGACAAGGCCGGGGGACGGTTCACCGACCGGGATCGGCAGGTGGCGACCGCGCTGGCCGGCGCGGCCGGGGTGAGCATCGAGAACGCCCGCCTGTACGCCAGGCTCCGCGCGGCCACCGAGGACTTCCAGCGCCGGCTGCTGCCCCCCATGCCTCAACTGCACGAATGGGAGCTGGAGGCCCGGTACCAGCCCTCGGGCCAGGCTCCGAACATCGGCGGCGACTGGTACGACCTGATCCACCTGCCCGAGAAGGTGCCGTGCCTCATGGTGGGCGACGTGATGGGCCACGACGTACGGGCCGCCACCGTCATGAGCCAGATCAGCAACATGCTCCGCGTGATCGCCTTCGACCAGCGCGAACCGCCGAGCCGCATCCTGCAACGCCTGGACGAGGTCCTGCACGCCCTCCACGGCGGCCCGATGGCCACGGTCATCGTGGCGCGGCTGGAGGGCACCGGCCCGTCCCGCCGGATTTGGTGGTCCAGCGCCGGTCACCTGCCGCCCCTGCTGGCCGTCCCCGGCGAACCGGCCCGCTACCTGGACGCCGAGGCCGGACCCCCACTCGGCGTCGCCCCGGAGATCGCCCGTCCCGACAACAAACACCCCATGCCCGCCGGCGCCACCCTCATCCTGCACACCGACGGCCTGGTCGAAGACCGCGCCCACACCCTGCAACAAGGCATGGACCGCGCCGTCAGCATCGCCGCCACCCACGCCGACTGCCCGCTGCCCCAGCTATGCGACACCCTCCTGGCCAGCAGCCGCCACCCCTTGGAGGACGACGTGGCCCTCCTGGCCGCCCGCCTGGCCCTCTGACCACCAAGCGAAAGAGGCCCCGTCCTCCACAGCGGAGTCCAGAGCCCCTGCCTACGTCGGGCTGGCGGGATTTGAACCCACGGCCCCCGGCACCCAAAGCCGGTGCGCTACCAAACTGCGCCACAGCCCGTCCGACCCGAGCAGTCTAATGCCGATCAAGCCCGGACGCCTCGCCCAATACGCGCGCAACGCGAGCACGCCCGAAACCCTGTACCCTACGGGTGTCGATCAGCGGCCCTCCGGCCCACCGACGCGGGCGTAGCTCAATGGTAGAGCCCCAGTCTTCCAAACTGGCTACGCGGGTTCGATTCCCGTCGCCCGCTCCACCCCAAAGGCCCAGGCCAGGGACCGATGTCCCCACCTGGGCCGTGCTCGCCTTCACGATCGCCTCCGGTTCCGCGCCCGTTGCGCGTTCTCCATTGACGACGGGCCGGTGTGGCCGCCGTAGGTGGCGATCTTGTATTCGGTCGCTGCCAGGGACAGGGTCAGTTCCCTGAGCCGGCGGCGGATCGTGTCGCGGTGTTCGAGGAGCAGGTCAAGGCGCTCCGGGACGGTGTCGTCGCCCTCGTCGGCCAGCCGCATGTAGTGCTGGAGGTCGCGCATGGCCATCCCGGACAGGCGCATGCGGGTCAGGAACACCAGCCTGCGTACCGCCTGCGCGTCGTAGCTGCGGTGGCCGCTGGCGTCGCGGCCCACCTCGACCAGCCCGATCCGCTCGTAGTAGCGCAGCGTGTGCGGCGATATGTCGAGGAGGTCGGCGACCTCGGTGATGGTCATGGGGTCGGTGGCGGCGCTGACGTCAACGAGGCGGTGGATCACCTCGGCCGGCATCCGGCCGTCGACCTCGTCGAGGGCGGCCAGGGCCCTCGACATCAGATCGTCGGTGGCCATGGTGACACTCTAGATCGGCCGGGCGGACGCGGGGGCGCCGGGGAAGTCGGCGGCACGCGCGGTCGGAGCCCAGCGTTCGACCTCCTCAAGGTTCTGCCGGTAGGACCTGGCGATGCGCTCGACCGCCTCACGCCCGAGCGGAAGGCGAAGCGGCAGCTCGTCACCGGCGACCAGGTCAACGATGATCTCCGCGGCCCGTACCGGATCGCCTTCCTGGATTCCGTCGGCGTTCGCCATGTCGTTGCGGACGGCCCCCAGCAGGTCTCTGTAGGTGGCGCCGGCGTCGGCGAATCCGAGCACGCCGGGCGCGTTGAACGAGGTGCGGAAACGGCTCGGCTCGACGATCATCACGCGGACCCCGAACGGCGCGACCTCACCGGCCAGCGCCTCCGACCAGCCTTCGAGCGCGAACTTGCCGGCCGAGTACGCGCCGACACCCGGGAAGGAGACGCGCCCGCCCTGGCTGCTCATCTGCACGATCGTGCCCGACCCCTGCCCGCGGAAGTACGGCAGGACGGCCCGCACGAGCGCCGCCGGACCCAGCAGGTGCAGTTCCAAGGACGCGCGAAGCTCCTCCTCGCCGACCTCCTCGGCCGCGCCGACGATCCCGCGTCCGGCGTTGTTCACCAGCACGTCCACCTGACCGAACCGGCCGACCGCCGCCCGTACGACGTCGCCGGCGCGCCCGGTGTCACGCACGTCGAGCTCGGTGACCAGCACCTGGTCGCGGTGCGCGTCCGCGAAGTCGGCCACCGACCGGGGCCGCCGCACGGCCAGCACCACGTTGTCACCCCGCCCGACCGCACACTCCGCGATGGCCCGGCCGAAGCCCGTCGAAGCGCCGGTGATGATCCAAGTCCGCTGAGTCCCCGGTTGAGATGTCATGCCGGCGACGCTAGAAGTTCGAGCGCACTCGAACGCAAGCGCGGCGTCCGCCGCCACCTGTCGACGGCTGCCCCCGGCCCCCGAACCAAGGACCGGATACGCCCACCACGGACCAGCCGCCATGGACGCGCTGGCCGCCGCGCTCGGCGACCCCGACCCGCAGGTACGAATATCCGTACTCAGCGCGCTCGGCCAGCACTCATGCCACCGCAGCAGTCCCCCACATACCCGGCTCGGCAAGGCCACGCCTACCAGGAGGGGTCCAGCCATCCATCCGAGTAGTCGAGCCGTGCCACCCCACTTGTTACGTTCTGCTCTTTCAGATCAGGCGTCCCAATGGAAACTCATTTTCTTTTGGTGGCCGTTTGCAACATATGGAGATTTTCACAGACAGCGGTCGGCCGACTGACTACTCTGACCGGAGCCATAACGGAAAGGAGAATTATGGGGCGCAGGCAAACACGAGCAGAGAAGGACCGAAACAGAGTCATCTCCTGGTGGGCGGCCATCGCTCTACTCGGAATATTCGCATGGCAATCCGGTCGTCCAGAAACCTGGCTCTTACCGATCCTCGCCTGGTCCTACTACCAGCTGTTCTCCGCCCCGAAGCTCTGCGGGGTGGAGACCACCAGGGGCCATCCGTGCAAGAACCGTGCCTACGGACGCCTGATGGCCTGCAAAAGGGAACCATCTCACGACGTCTACAAGCGAGATGCCTTCCTCCGCCTGCTCGGCTTCCATCGTGGCGCACGACCGATCTCCGCGCCCGCCTCATACAGACGAGCCGACCGGGCACCCATTGACCAATCCGAGAACCCGCAGGGTCCTGCAACAATCGATTCGACTCAGCAAACCTATGCCATTGCGACCATTGGTTTGGCACTGATAGGGACCGCGGCAACAGTGGTACAGACCATATTGGCCGCCTAAACGGAGTAGATGAAGGCGGACCCGTCCCGCGTGAACACCATGCCGTGCAGGCGCCGCCCGTCCCGCTCCAACCAGGCGTGCCCGGCGATCGGGGACTGTTGCAATGCCCTTGCAAGGCGTGCGGCATCGCCCGTTCGGCCGCCACGCACCACCGGGTCTCGGGGTGATCGAGCAGACGTACCGACTTCACGATGTCGCGGTCGGCGGCCCGGCAGTCGACCGCCCACGGCGGGGACGATGCCGAGCTGCTCCCCATGCCTTCGATGCCCAGCCGGGTCAGGCCGGCCCGCGCCAGCACGATCGCAGCGAACTCCCCCGCCTGCGTCCAACCGGGCGAGGCGGGGAGTTCACATTGCCGCGCAGGTACCCCACCCGCAGATCCGGGCGGAACCTCCCGCGCTGGGCGCGCCGCTGTACCGCCGAGGTGCCCGCCGGCGCACCGAAGGCGGGCGCGCGAAAGCCACCGCCCATGTCGGCCTTCCGGCTGACGGCAGCCACAGGGTACGCGCCGCCGCCGAGCTGACGCATGCCACGAGGCGCAGGTTCATACATGCCTCCGGCGGAGGCACTCCGGCTCCGGGAACCCCAGCCCGAACCACGAAAGGTGGTGCAGGAAGCTCGGGGTGAGCCGATTCAGGCGCCAGGCGCGATCAGATCCGACTGATCAGATCCCATAGCCCGTTAAGAGCCAACACCCACAGGACAAGCTCAGCGAGCCCTTCCTCACGCAGCTTCCGGCTGAAGCCGCGCGCAGCACGGCGCAGCGCGGAACAATCGCGGAAGGGACTGCCCCGTTCGTGCATCCGGTTTTAGGCCAGGGGTTGGGCTAACCGTCCTCTTGGTGCCTCCACCCTGCCGAGCATGAACGCCAGCCGTACCGTCCAGTCGCGTGCCCTGATCGTGCCCGTTCGGCACGACTGGCGTCCTCGCCGCGCAGCGGCTCGGTAGCGCGCCGTGCTTGTCGAAGGGTTAGCCGACCGAGTCCCTGGCAGCCACTCCATCACATGACTCAACCGGGCGGTGATCCGCGCCTCGCGGTGGAAGCGGCGGCGCAGCTACCGGTCGGCGTCTGCCAGCTCGATCAGATTGATTGTGCGCCGCAGGTCGGTGCCAATCCATATCGCCCCATACCGCCGCGGCCGATGAGCGAGGTGACCGGTTGCGGCAGGCGACGTCTCTCAAGGCAGGAACCCGCTCTTCGTCCCGTGCCAGGTGATGACGGCGTTGTCGCGCGCCCGGGTGACGGCGACGAACAAAAGGGAACGCGCGGTCCGCATGTCGCGGCGGTAGCGCAGTGGATCCTCCGCGGCGTGCCGGGTGATCCAGGCGGCGGGGACGAGGCCCTCGGCGACCCCAGCGATGATCATGTTCTGGTATTCGAGGCCCTTGAACCGGTGCATGGTGCCGATGTGGACGGGCGCCTCGACGTAGCGGGGCCCGTCGGCGGTGATGGCGCAGGCGACGATGCCCTCCTTGGCGAGGCGGGTCTCGACGTCGGCGACCATCCGGCGTTCGGGGACGCACACCGCGATCGAGTCGCCGTTCCATGCCTTGACCTGCTCGACGATGCCGTCGAGTTCGGCGTCCCAGGTGGGGAAGCCACGCAGTTCCGGGACGGCGCCGCGCAGCACCGACCGGTAGCCGGCGAGGTCGTCGCGGCCGTCGTCCAGGTCGTCCCACTCCTCACCGCCGAGCACCCGGACGGCGGTACTGAGAATCTCGTGCGTGGTGCGGTAGCTGAGCGTCAGCCTGGACGACCGCCCGCGGATCGCGATGCCGAGGTTACCGAGCGACACGTGGTTGCCGTAGATGCGCTGGTGCGTGTCGCCGGTGATGAACATGTCGTTCGGGCCCGGGTCGACCATGGCGCGCAGCATCCGCCAGTGGGCGGCGGACAGGTCCTGTGCTTCGTCCACGACGACGTGCTGGTAGCGGGGACGCAGCCGCATGCCCGACTCGTCCTGGAGCTGAGGCGTGTCGGCCTGCCGCGCCCGGTACGCGGCGCGGTCCCGGGCGCGGGCGGCCTCGATCTGCGCGGCTCGCTCGGTGACCTGCCGGAGCGTCGACAGGTTGTTGTTCTCCAGCCGGATCACGTACCGCTCGGTGAGGTTCCAGATCCGCTTGCGGTCGGCGCGGTTGAGCGGGCGGCCCCGTCCGGCGCGGCGAGCCCGGAAGTACTCGGCCTGCGTCCGCAGGCCCTGCCCGAGGATCACCTGCGACCATTCGTCGTGCAGGAACCCGGCGTCCCAGCGGGTCTCGTTCTCCTCCGCGAGCAGCGCGTCCCACTCCTTGCGCGCCTTCTCGTCGTCGAGGCGGCGGCGCACCCGGCCGCGCTCGGTCTCCGCGACGATCTCACTGGCGAGTTTGTCCACGTTGGTGATGTGGACGCGCGCGGCCACCTCCTCCCCCGCGAGCGCGATGAGGCGCTGTTCGAGGTCGGCGGCCAGGTTCTTGTTGAACGTGGTGAGCAGGACGGCCTTGCCGCCGCCGGCCGGGAGCCGGTCCACCAGGTGCTTGACGCGGTGCAGCGCGACGATCGTCTTGCCGGTGCCGGGCCCGCCGCTGACCCTCGCCGGGCCGTTGTAGTCGCGTTCGACGAGCTTGCGCTGCGTCGGGTGGAGGTACACCTTCCAGCGGCCGAAGTCGCCTTGTTCGAGCACCTCGCGCAGGTCGGCGTCGGCGGTGGTGACGGCCGTGGCGGGACGGGCGAGGGCCGCCGCGTAGTCCTCGGTGTCGACCTCCTCCGCGGCGGCGACGGGCGCCGTCACCTGCTCCAGAACGTCCTCGGGGGACGTGCCGTCGTAGAGCGCGAGCAGCACCTCGCCGGTCAGCTGCGGCGCGTAGGACACGAGGCCGAGCAGCTCGTCCTCAGTGGTGATCTTCGCGATGAGCGGCAGCAGCGGTTCGGCGACGCCGAGCCCGAGGAGCTGCTCGGGCGGGTACGCGGCGAACAGCGGAGCCGCCTCGACCGGTTCCCGCGACGGTTCGGGCGCCGGTTCCGGCCGCCCGCTGTCGCCGATGACCTCTTCGGCCACGACCAGGTCGAGGAACTCGATGCCGCCCGTCACCGGGTTGATCTGGTACCGGTACCGGTCGAGGTGGTCGTACACCTCGCCGCGCGGTTTGACCGCGACGAGGATGTACTCGGTGCCGCCCGCGTGCAGCAGCAGCGCCCGGTAGTCGTCGTTGACCCGCGCCGAGTACAGCTGCGAGTTCTTCAGCTGCTTGAACCGCAGCCCCTTGTTGCCGGGGTCGGTGCGGAACTTGTGCTGGAAGTCGTAGATCGCGCCCTTCACCGACCGCGGGAGCTTCAAGATCTCCTTCTCGGCCCGGTCGAGCAGCCGCAGCGTCGCCCCGCTCACTTCGTTCCCTCGATTCGTTCGGCCAGTTCTTCGCGGGTCCAGCCGTCCACGGCCCGGACGTCCCAGCCCGCCTCCGCGTAGGCGATGTCGCGGCGCCGCGCCTCCTCGTCGTCCCCGGCGAGGACGATCGCGACCTTGCGGTCCGGCCAGGCCACTTCCGCCTGCCATGCCTGCTCGCCCAGCTCGTAGCCGACGCCGGAGTCCGGCGGCGCCGCGACCCCGGCGGCGGCCAGGTCGCGCACGAACGCGACCAGTCCGGGTTCGTCGGGGTCGATCATGTCGAGGACGTTCGCCCAGCTGTCGGTCAGCACCGTCGGCTCCGCCGCCGGTTCGGGCCCGGCCGCGTCGACGCGCGTCGGCGCGGGCTCCTCAGGCGGCGTCGCGGGCGCCGGAACGATCGCGGTGGGGTCCGGGGCCGTGGTGGACACCGGGGTCGTCTCCGGCTCGTCCGGCAGGTCCGCTTCCCTCAGGTCGTCGTCCAGCGGGACGAGGCTGAGCGCGGCCTGCCGCCCCTCGCCGCCCGCCGCCGCGAGCAGCGACGGGTCGAACCGGTCGATCTCCGACAGCGCGAGCTGCCCGCCGTCGCCCTCGCCGTGGTCGAGGAACTGCAGCAGATTGCCCCAGTACAGCCAGGTCGCCCAGCGTCTCTTGTGCGCATCGGGGTCGGCGACGACGGTGTCGTGCCGGTCGTCGATGACAACGAAGGCGCTCCATGCGGGGGCGGCCGCGCGGCTCTTGTCGAGGATCACCGTGAGCGGGTCGGCGGCGTACACCTCGACCGGCCCCTGTTCCAGCGCGGGCAGCGGCTCTCCGCGCAGCGCGGCGTTCACGCGTGCGGTCACGCCGGCGCGGTCGCTGCGCGTCCCGCCCGTCCGGAGGCTGGACCTCAGCACCCCGAAGGTGACGGCCTCGGCGCGCCGCAGCCACACGTCGCGGTCCGGTTCGGCAAGGTAGGCGAGCAGGGTGTCGACGGGGTTGGTCCACATCGTCCGCGGCAGGTCGTCCGGGTCCCCGGTGCGCTCGTACAGCTTCCTGGCCGCCAGCCGCGCGTTGTTCTGGTACGGGCTGTACGCCTCGACGCCGTCGCACGGCTCGTGGCGGCGGGCCTCCCATTCGTCGAGGTCGGTCCAGGTGAGCGCGAAGACCACTCTTCCGTGCGCCCGGAGCTGGGCGCGCTTCGCGGCGTCGGCGGCGAGCCGGTTGATTTCCGGCGCCGCGTGGTAGTTGTAGCCGTCGAGGTACACCGTGACCTGCTGCGGCTCGTCGTCGATGAGCCGGAACACCACGTCCGGCCGCGTTCCGCGGATCGTGTTCTGCAGGGTGACGCGCCACCGTCGGACGGTCGCGCCGCTCGTTTCCGGGTCCGGGACCTCGATGCGCAGGTCGGCGGTCTTGCGGCCGGCGACGACCGGGCCGCGCGTCAGCGACGCGTTGCCGCCGTCGCGCTTCGCCCAGCTCTCCAGCCCCTCCAGGAACCGCGCCTCGAGTTCGCTTTCGACCTGGTCCCACAGGGAGATCTCGCTCGTGTCGGAGACCGGGATCGTCCGCCAGTCGTCCAGGAGCTCGTCCAGCATGTCGACGGCCTCTGCCCGGCTGACCTTGTCGAACAGCGCCCCGGGGACGTGCGACAGCAGGCACCGGTGGCACGCGCGCTTGCCCGGGTCCTCCCGGCAGGGGCATCCGGCGGCGCGGGCACGGGCCGCCTCCAGCACCCGCCGGAACTCGGCCGGGTCGGCGAGGCGGTGGAGGTAGCCGGTGCCGCCGGGCAGCGTGTCGTGCAGGACGAGGAAGCGGCGCCGCCGCCCGGTCGCCTGGTCCGGCATCGTCGCCGTGACGATCTCCAGGTGGTCGGGGTCGCCGCCGTACCGGTCGGCGACGCCCGCCATCAGCGCCGCCCGGAACGACGCCGTCCGCTCCTCCACGTACAGTGTGGCGACGGGCAGCAGGATCCGCAGCGCCTCCGTCCTGAGCTCGTGCGCGAGGATCATCTTGTGGTGGTCGGCGTCCCGTGACGCCCGCCGATAGGAGCACCAGGTGCGGTGGTGCCTGCGGCTCCGGTCCGCCGAGGACGTGCCGATCAGCGCGTCCCGCCCGTTCCCGTCGTCCTGGCCCGGCGGCCCGTCCACGGTCGTACCGCCGCAGGACGGGCACACGTGGAAGTGCGCGACCTGCCGTTCCTCCCCGGCGAAGCGGGTCACGTCACGCCGATCGGTGCGCCGCACCCCGAGGTTGAAGCGACGCACGACCGCGTGCCGGGTGTAGTCGACGCCGAACACGGCGCTCGCGTGCCGCCAAGGCCCCCGCGTTTCGTCGTCATCGGGCCGCGTCTCGTCGGCGCGGACGATGTCGACAGGATCGATGTCGACGGCGACGGCTTCTTCGTAGAAGCGGCGCTGCCGTTCGTCGGAGTCGTCGTCGATGCGCGCCTCGTCGCGCCGGTCGTGGGCGAAGACGCGCACCGGCTTCAGCACCTTGTGCAGGTTCTGCACCGCGCCGATGGCGGGGTCACCGCACCGCGCGCACGCCGAGATGTCGTCCGCCGCATCGATGCCCGTCCGGACGTGCCCGCAGCTCGGGCACACCCGCCAGTGCTCCCATGAGGGACGCGACTCGGTGCCGATGTCCAGGCCGCTGACCTTGTGCTGGTAGCCGCGGATGTAGAAGGAGTTGCCGGGCGCCAGTTCGGTCAGCGCGAGCCGCGCCGACCGCCCGTACTCGCGGACCTCGCTGTGGTAGGTCCGGCCTTCGCCGGTCTCCTCCTCCCACGTGATCGTCGCTTCGAGCGTGGTGACGTTGTCGAGCAGCGAGTAGTTCGGCAGCAGCCCGAGTTCGACGAGCGTGCCTTGCGCGCTGCGCCGCCCCATGTCGCCCATCAGCCGCGCGATCTCGCGCCGCTCGGAGCGCAGCGACCCGCGAATCGCGTTCTGCGACGGGTCCGATTTGAGCAGCGAGTCGATCGCCTCGTCGATGCGGCCCAGCCGGTCCTTCAGATCGGCGCGGCGGGCCTCCCAGCGCTCCTCGACGTCGCGGACGACGCCCTTCAGCCCGGCGGCGGCGAACGCGCGCAGGTCGGTGGCGGCTTCCGGCGACACCGAGTCGCCGAACAGGTCGAGGAACGGTTCGACGGCGCCGCACTCCGGTGCGGCGGCGGCGAACGCGGCGAGCCAGCCCGTCGCGCCGAACAGCGCGGACGCGCGGCGCGGCAGCGGCAGCACGCCCGGCAGCCGGCCCCGCGCGCACAGGTCGACCAGGTGCGCGGCGTACTGGCGGCGGAGGATCTCGATGGCGGACAGGTAGCTGCCGGGCGGCACGATCCGGCCCGCGATCATCGCCTCGGGCTCGTTGATGAAGTACAGGTCGCGGGGGTGGCGCCCGACGAGCGTCACGAGGAACGCGTTGCCGGTCCTGCGCCCGGCCCGCCCGACCCGCTGGACGTAGTTGGCGGGGCCGGGCGGCAGCGACGCCAGGATCACCGCGGACAGCTCGCCGATGTCGATGCCGAGTTCCAGCGTCGGCGTGCACGCCATGACGTTCGGGTCGTTGTAGCGCTGTTCCTTCTTGCGGAACCGCGCCTCGACGTCCTCGCGTTGCCGGCGGGTGAGTGCGCCGGTGTGCTCGGCCGTCACCACCCGGAACGGCTCCTGCCCGAGGTACAGGCGGCGGTAGTAGTCGTCGCGGTGGCTGCGGGTGCCGCGGTCGGTGAGGGCGCCGCCGCACCGGTAGCGGGGGCACGGCTGCCCGTACCAGGCGTCCACCAGTTCGGGACGGAGGGTCTGCTGCCACGCGCACCGGTCGCAGCCGAGCCCGGCGTGATCGGCCTCCTCGTCGGTCAGCGCGTGCACGAGGACGTGCCCCGGCTGCAGCCCGTACACGCTCGTCGCGCCGTCGATGACGCGTTTGGCGACGAGGCCCTCTTCGGCGAGGACAGGCAGCAGCCGCCGCAGGTACTCGCCGGCCTGCCGCCGGTCGAGGGCGAGGCAGCGGGCGGCCCAGTCCTGGGACCAGCCCTGGTCGGCGTCGATCCGGTCGAACTCCGACCGGCGCTTCTGCCGGTCGAGCAGGAAGGTCGGGGCGCTCAGCCCGCGTGGGAACGCGGGCATCCCGTCGGGACGGCGTCCCCAGATCGCGCCGAACCGGCTGCTGCCGCCGTTCGCGATCCACGCGTCCAGCCACCGGTGCTTGATCGCGCCCCGGTAGCGGAGCCGTTCCAGCAGCCCGCGCAGGAACGTCGCGTACCGCTCCGGTGACTGCGGCTCGATCATGCCGGTGACCTGCGTGTGGACGTCCCGTGCCAGCGCCGCCGCGCGGGCGGGGTCGGGCAGCGCGACCTCGGCGACGGCGGTGCGGGTGAGGTCGAGGGTACGGCCCTGCCGGGACCGCAGCCCGAACTCCAGGATGGTCTGGAACGCCAGCCGCTCCCCGATCAGCTCCCACGTGGCGGGCGTGCCGCTGGTGGTCTCAGCGAGGATCGCGTCCACCTCGGGGCGTTCGTGCAGGTCCGGCGGGACGACCGCGGGCAGCACCCCCGCCTGGCTGGCCGCCGCCGCCAGGTCGCCGATCACCTCGTTCAGCGGCGTGCCCCTCCCCGGCTCCAGCCGCGAGTTGATCAGCCGCCGCAGGGAGAAGGCGTAGGACCGGTTCGCCACGAACCCGGCCCGGTGCGCCGCGTCCTGCACGGAGTCGTTGAACAGCAACGTCTTGCGCTTGCGCGGATCGGCGGACAGCTGTGATCCCGCCATCAGCTGCGTGACCGTCACCGCCGCCAGCGACGCCAGCCCGGCACCGAGGTAACGGATGCCCTGGTCCATCGCGCACGCCGGGCACCGGTCCTGCATCGCGGCGTTCTCGGACGCCTCGTCGTGCGTGAGGTCGGTGAGGACGAACACGCCGTCGTCGAGCGCACCGTACCGGTGCAGCGCCGGGTCGAACGTCTTCACCCTGTCCCCGGTGAGGATGGCGAGGCCGCGCACCCGCGCCTCGACCTCCGCCTTCGTCGCCGCGATCAGCGGGCGGACCCGCTTCTTCTCCGGCCCGGTGGAGGCCCGGTAGATCCGCTCCGGGACGGTGACGAGGTCGCCCGGGTCGCGCTGCGGGGAGAAGGCGGCCCACCCGGACCGCCCGCAGTGCCGGCAATAGACCGCCGGGAGCATCGTCCGGTCGTAAGGGTCGAAGCCCGACTCGGCCTCCAGGACCGGCGGCTCCCCGATCCACGCGAACGCGGCCCTGTCGTCCACCATCCGCAGCAGCCGGGACACAGCCCGCACCCACAGATGCGTTTCCACCAGCAGGAACGGCGTCTCCGGGTCGTCGGCCTCCGGGTCGCGCGCCTCGGAGATCAGCGCCACGAACCGCGCCAGCGCCTTCGCCGCCTTGGTCGGGTTGTCGCGGATGGACACCCCCCACGCGTACGCGCCCATCTTCGGCAGCAGCTTCAGCATCTGGTCGGGCGTCAGCGGGTCGCCGTCCTTGAGCAGCTCCAGCACGGCCCGGGTGAGGATGTGCCGCTTCAGCACCTTCGCGAGCTGCACCGGCGTCAGGTCGGCGCGGCCGGTGACCTCGCGCTGGATGCGGGACAGCGCGGCAGAATCGTGGATCGGGTCGCCGCACGCGATGAGGTCGTCCGGTGACGGCAGCGGGAGCCCATAGTCGAGTTCGTCGAGGAACTCGTCGACGGTGCAGCGGTCCTCCCCGATCACGGCGTCTTCGGGGAACGGCGTCCCGAACACCTCGCGCGCCGCCGCCCGGATCTCCGCGCCGTCGCCGCTCTCGCCAAGCGTCGCGGACGTCGCGACCGGGCAGATGTCCCCCAGCGGCCGCCCCGGCTTGGCCTTGCCGGTGACGGCCGCCAGCCGGCGCAGCAGCATCGCCACGTCGGTGCCCTGCGCCCCGTCGTAGGTGTGGAACTCGTCCACCACCACGTAAGCCAGCGCGGCGTCCTTCCACAGCGGCACGTCGTCGCCGCGCTGGAGGAGCAGGTCCAGCATCTTGTAGTTCGTGATCAGGATGTCGGGCGGGTTCCGGCGGATCTCCGCCCGGTCCGTCATGACCCGCGGATAGCCGATCTCCGGCATGTCCCCGATGTAAAGTCCCGCGGTGACCTGCTCCAGGCCGGACTTGTGCAGGTAGTCGTTGAGCCGGTGCGCCTGGTCGGTGGCGAGCGCGTTCATGGGGTACAGCAGGACGGCCTTGACGCCGCCCCTCCTCTTCGACCGCTCCCGGCGGCAGTGATCCAGCACGGGGATCAGGAACGACTCGGTCTTCCCCGACCCGGTCCCCGTCGTGATCAGCGTCGGCTTCGCCGGGCCATGAAGGGTGCTGAGCCGCTCGAACGCCTTCGCTTGATGGCGGTGTGGACGGAAGTCGAGCCTGTGCCACTCAAGGCAGTCCTGCCAGCCGGACTCGGCTCTGCGGAACGGCGTCCGTATCCGCAGGTACGGGCCGCGGAAGATGCCCTGGACCGGGTCGTTCAGAAACCGTTGCAGCGCCTCCCGCGCCGACGGGTCGCTGAGCGCGAACGTCGTCGACAGGTACTGGGTCAGGTTCTCCCGCAACTCCTCCGCCGCCAGCGTCGGCTTCAAGTCTCAACGCCTCCGAAGTCATCGAACCTACGGGGAGGGGCAGTGGCGCCTGCCCGGCAGGCATCCGGTGTCTTGCCCTGCGCACCGAGAAGACCCTGCAACCTTGCGCGACTCTACTGGCTTCATACGACTTTATGCCGGTGCGCACGGCCAGCCGTCCGACGTCGGTCAAAGCACAGGCAGAGTTTGCGGGGGAGGGCGACGTCGTCGCTGAGACGGACCCCTGTTCGAGGTAGGCCCTGGCCGCACCCCCGGCTCAACGCCGGGACTAGGGAAACCCCGGCGGCCTTCGGTAATCCTCAGCTTCGACCCGGCTGAGCGCCGACTTCGCCAGGTCAACGAAAGGGGCGAGGTATCGCGCGTACTCAACGCGTTGCTGCCGTCAGGGCAGGTCGTGCGCTCCGCGCTTGATGTCGGCGGCCAACCGGCGGAACCGCTCGACCGGAAGCGTGATACGGGGGCCGTTCGGGTCCTTGCTGTCACGCACGCCGACCGCCCAGGGGAAACGCGCCAGTTCGACACAATCTGAGGTCGCACTGCCGCCGCTGTGGCTTGACTTGTGCCAGTTCGTCATCCGTATCTCTCCAGTTCGGCCGCCAACAGTGCCCGGGAGTGCCCGACTGGGGCGGCTATGTCGCCGATGCGGTCATACCTTATGGCGACCTCTTCCACGTCGAGAGGATCCGTCAGGAAGCGGCCTCGCGTGACCGCTTCGGTGTATGCCAGATCACGGCCGTCCGTGCTGACGATCTTGAATGATCCGTCCAGCCCTGGGTGGGCTCTGTCCTGTCGCTCCAGGACCCGGATGCTCACGTACGGGTGCTCACTCAACTCGACGAGACGGGCGAGTTGTTCGCGCATGAGTTCCGACGGCCCGACCGCTTGCTCTAGAACCGTCCAGTTCAGTATCGCGGTGAGATGCGGAGGATTGGGTCTGTCGAACACGGCGGACTGACGAGCGAGCCGCCGCTCCAGGGCGGCTTGAGGGTCCGCTACCGCGTTGCCGGTGAACGTGGCGAGAGCATAATCCGGCGTCTGAAACAGGCCGGGAACGTACAGCGTCTCCCACATGCGAATGCGGCTCGCACGCCCTTCGTACTCCGTGAGGCCAGTGAACCAGTCTCCCTCGTCGCTCGCTCCGGCAAGTGCGACCAGAGACGTGAACATGTCCCCCGTCCGCCACTCTCGGTCGATGATCTTTGCATGCTTGTTGGTGAGCTTGAGCAGGCCGGACTCATATCTGGAAACGGTAGAACGATCACAGTCCAGAACGTCCGCCAGCGCCTGTCCGGTGAGACTGTGCGCTTCACGGTATCGGCGCAGGTGCACGGCGATGAAGTGCCAGAGCGAGCGATCGTGAGCGAGAGAGTCACGCAGCGACATTCATGATCTCTTTCGTTGCGGTTGCTTCCGGAACGTAGCGAGCTTAACCCGGCACGGGCACTCTTGACCTCCGAAGCATCAAGACATTGCGAAGGTCGTTGATATGTCCGCATCCGCCCCGGAAATACCGACTCTCTTTCTTGATCCCACGGACCAAGCGCCAGCACTCGCAAGAGACTTTCTCTCCGTCCATTTCGGTGAGTGGGGTTCCGCCGACGACTTCATGGCGCGTCTGGTGGTGTGCGAGCTGGTGACCAACGCCTGGCGGCACGGCGAGGGGAAGATCATCCTTCGCGTCTTCCGCGACAGCCGCCCGGATCTGGCGGTGATCGAGGTGTGGGACCAGGGGAACGGGCTGCCGGTGGTCGGTCAGGAGGACGTCGAGGCGACGTCGGGCCGGGGGCTGCTGCTCGTAGCGCAGGTCGTCCACAGCTGGGGAACCCGACCGATCACGGAAGGCGGAAAGATCGTATGGGCCAAGTGCGCCCTCTGAACGCCCGGGTCGAGCGGCACGTCCTGCGATGGCGGACGTACCGGGGCCGCGAGACAGCGGAAAGGTTCTTAAGCGTGTTGGCCGTCCCCCTGGAGCGCCGCGGGTGGCGTCTCGTCCGGCTCTACCGTGCGCAGGGGTTCCCCGTGCCCCTGCTGTGGGTCTACGCCGACGGCCCTGACAATCACGTCGGGCTCGGGGTTGTCGTGCTGGCGGTTCTGGGCGGCGCATGGGGATACCACGACGCGGAGCGCGGACGGCACGGCTACCTGGCCCCCTTGCGGTGACGCCAAGGCCGCCGCCGGACAAGTCGAAGACCTTCTGAAACACCGCATGTTCCCCGGCACCTGGTAGACCACACGAGGGACGACCCCATGGGTGGGCCCAGAGTCGTCCCTCATTCCCGGCGGTGACGCACGGCCCCGGCTGGGGAACTCGGGGCGTGCCCGTCACCGTCCGCCCCGCCTCTCTGCATGCCCCAGTGCAGAGAAGCGGGGCCACGTCCAAGAGGCTCCGGGCCGCGCAGCGCCGACCGGTCGGCGCTTGCTCACGCGTCCTCGGGGTGCTTCTTCTCGTCCCCGCGCAGACGGCGCGCTCGCTCGGCGATCTCGTCGGAGAGCTTGACCCTCACCGTGTTGGCTCGGGTGAGAGTTTCGCTGCCACGGCTCCTGGCGGCATCGACGCCCTTCGCTCCGGTCTCAAGCGCCTTGTCCCTTACCTCTACGGCCGCGTCCGCCCAACGCCTCGCCTCCGATGACCGCTCGGCGGATTCAATCCCAAGCAGCTCATGAAAGTCATGAACGCCGCTCGTGACATGGTTGCTCGCCTGGACGACAGCCGGGGAGCTGGCCGGGTGCAGCAGCACCTTGGCGTTGGCCGTGCCGGCGGCCGCGTCCATCCGGGCCACCAGGCGCTCGGTGCACTCCGAGATGAGCTCCAGGCGGCGCTGCCGGGCTGCCTTCAACCCGAGGCGGTGCCCGTCCAGCTCGTCCGGAGAGGCGTCCAGCACCCGGTCGAGCTCCAGCACGGCGATCGCGTCCTGCAACTGGAAGCAGCGAGCCAGAACAGCAAGCCACCCCCGAACCGTGGACTCGGCTTCCTTAGCGGCTGCGGCTAGGTCGCCGATCTTGGTCTTGCGCTCCATCTTCTCCGCGAGTGCATCGAGTTGCCGCAATGCGTACGCCTGGGTTTCCGCGATCGTCGCCGGCGCGGTCTGCACCTTCGACCACGTGACCTCGTCCACCCGGCCCCGCTTCTCCCGGATGGTCATGGACTCCTCTATGACGAAGCCCACTCCGATCATGCGGGCGAGGACCGCGTCCTTCTGGGCGCGGAGCACGTCGTCAACCTTCTCGTCGATCGTGGCGAGATAGTCGGTGATCTCGTTCATGGTCTGCTGCATCGCGATCTGCGCCATGATCCCGGCGGCACCCGCAAGCACCGCCGGGTTGGTCACCAACGATCGGGGAGTCTTCACGAACTCGACGAACCCCCTGATCTGCCCCTTGTTCCCTTTCACCACACCTGTGCTGAGACCCGACTTCGAGCTTTCCCTCATCCCGTACTTCTTGACGACCTCCGCCGACTCCTTCGTCAGCTTCACCCAGCGACCGGAGTTGGCGGCGATCTCTGAACCCGCCTGCGCGGCAACGGCCCCGGTGGCGACGATGGACTTGAGCCGGGGCATACCGAGGTCCTTCGACGGCAGTCCCTCCGAGGCGAGGAAGCGTTCGACATCCTCCGCGTCACCGATGACCGCCAGCCCATCACCGTCACTGATCAACTGGATCTCGTTGTCCATCGCCCACTCCTAAAGTGGCTGCCCAGAGTTGGCATCGTGCGCGCGGCGGTCGCCGGGCATGGCCGAGTTCTTCCGGTGATGGGAGGTTGAGGTGCCGCCCCAGACAAGAGAAGGAGGCATCACCTTGCTCCAAAGCGAAGCCGACACCTGGGCCGGGCCGGTTGCGGACCTCAACGACAGCGCCGTTCGCGAAGAGCCCCTTCCCAGGGCCGACACGAAAGCTGGGTCAAGTTATCCCGCGAGTCCTCCGTGACCAACGTCGGCCTCACGGCTCGCTGCCTTCGGCATCGTCGGACGGGATAGGCCCGTCCCATCCGGACGCGCGCAGCCGCTCAGCGAACACCGCATGGGCCTGGCGGTACTCGGCCTCCCGATCGGCCTTGTAGAAGGGCGCTTCGTACCCGTCGGGGACGGGTCCATTGATTTCGGGGTCTAGGTGGTCTTGGAGCTGCTTGAAGTGCTCCTTGGTCTGCCCGTAGCCGAACACGTTGTAATTTCTCGCGATCCTGCGTCCCCGAGAATCGAACCAAATATCGTTCTCCCGATCAGCGAGCACGGGAAACCTGGAACGATATATGCCTACCAACTGATCTGCCGACATGCCAAGCCAGGCGGCCACAAGAGCGTCAATTTCAACGAGCGCTGCACGACGTTCGCGTTCACTGCGGAGTGGCGTGTTATAGTTCCACTCGGATATGGTTGCTGCTGGATCATTGAGCGAACCCAACCCTGGCCACTCCACTGCCCATTCGCTAACTCTCCAGGCAGGATCGTGCAACTCACTCCAGAGGGCGGCATAGGCATTAGTTAGGCAGTTAAGCCGCAGCACCCGAAGCAACAGCATCGAGGCCAATGGATGGTCAGGGCAGGCAGCAGGCATTGCGTTCGCTTCTGCGTACTGAAGATGCGACCGGCCAGTGATACGTAGCATGTAGTCAATTGGCAACGCCGCCCAAAATCCCGCAGCAAGAGCGGTACTACGGTTATCACCGAGCGCCAAGGAATGAACCGTGTGGACGTGCGCGGGGCCAGGTGGGATCAGCGCAGCAAATAGCGACCGTTCGGTGTTGAAGGGGATCATGCTCCGCCAGGCGAGACGATAGAATTCCGTGGAGCGCCGGACAGTAGTCGCTCCCTCCACCCACCGGTCCTGTGCAGCAAGATAGGTCTCCTCGTTACAGGCCCGCTCGTAATTGGCGATCGGAACAGCGTCGACTGGAAGCCGCTCAATATTCCACGCGGACCAGTCCTGATTATTGCGACACGGCACGTTTGGCTGCTTGGCGAACGGTGTCGCAATGCCGAAATGCGGCCCCTGGAGGATCACTTCATCTAGTGTCTTCGGCTTCCCAGTGTTCCAGCGAATGAGGCCCTCATCCTTGGCGTTTTTTTCGTTGTAGCCAGAGCTGATCCTCGGCCCTTGACCACCCAGCCGGTCTCGCACCCTCGCCAGGGACGTGATCGCGTCCTGCTCGACGACCGTTGCCGGAGCAAGCAATGGCGTCTCCTCTGGGGGCCCGTCGTACCCGGTTAGCTCTTGCCATTCGCGCAGTAGCCCCTCGTCAACGAGTACAAGCCGGTCCCGATGGGGTCGAAGGTCCCAATCGCCATTGTGTTTCATGCCAACGCTTGCGCCCACGCCATCATGTGTGAGTGACCCAACTAGTGTGGCCGGGTGGAAGAGCCAACTCACGTTGATGAAGCCGACTTTGGTGGCGGGGCCATAAACATGCAGGCCGAACTCAGTGTTCCTGCTGACCGGCTCAGGGAAGGCCCAATTGCTTACGTTAGTGAAGTGCCCATGGACCCGCAGGTGCCGGTAGGCTGCCGCCCGGAGGCGTTGCTCCTTCACCCCACCAAAGTGGGTGTCCGGATGGATGAGGCCAGCCATGCCCGCTTCCCCGAGGTTGTTCCAGACGCGGCACATGAAGGCGCGGTAGAGGTCTGGGCGGGTACCAGTCAGGTGTGGATAGGCGCTCCTGGAACCGAGGGTCTCAACCGTCCCTGTGTTGGATGACAGCTCATACAGATAGAAAACCCGCGCGTCCTTCCTTGCCAAGACAGCACTCTTGCGATCCCGCCACTCGGTGACGTTCGGCTTGTCGGCCAGCTTGAACCACGGCTCCAGCTCAGCGAGCACTGCGCCCTCCTGCCAGTCAGGCCGAACCCACGGGGGATTGCCTACTTGGAGATCGAAGCCGCCACTGGTGAAGACCTGGGCGAACATGAGTTCCCAGTGGAAAAAGCCCTCTTCCTTGGCGATCCTCTCGGCGGTGGCGAGCCAGGGGAAGCGCTGGTTGAGGCGGAGGTCGCTGTCCATCCCCGTCCAGCCTGGAAGCTGGTTCTCGTACTCCTCCAGTTCGGCTAGGCCGCTGAAGTGGTGGGCCAGGGAGTCTTCTGGAACGTCGGCACGGCCGAGAACGGCTTCGGCGAAGTCGAGCCAGTCGTCCAGGTTGGCCAACGGAATGACGCGGCGCACCTCGTTCAGGCGCGGAGTGCGTCCCTTGGTCTTCTTCCACTTTGCGCCGCTGCCGGTGGCGACCTTGGCTTCCGTGACGGCGCTCATGAGGTCGAGCTGCTCAGGCTGGCTGCCAAAGAGCGAGTCGGTGACGTAAACCCGCGAGAGGCCGGTGTCCTCGGGTTGAGAGGCAGGGCGGTCGTCGTCCGTGATGATGTGGACGGGTTCAAGCTCGTCCGTCTCGGTTCCGTACACATCGGCGGTGCCGTCCAGCAGGTCGGCCTTGTCGAGGGGCCAGAACCAGAGGGCGCACCAGGCGTCCATGACGGTTTTCAGCCGCCAGTACGGCGTTCCGGGCGCGGTGAGGTCCGCGTACACCTTCTCCTTCGGGATGGCGTGTTCCGGCTGGTCGATCCAGTCGGCGCCCCACACGTCGATGGCGCGGCTGATCTCGCGTTCGGAGATGGTGAGCCGCTGGATGACCAGTTCCCACAGGTACTCGGCGCGCTTCGACAATGCCTGGAGGCGCTTGAGCTGGGACGTCTTGCGGCCCTTGTCCGAGACCTTCGCCCTCATCTTTCTGCGCCAGGCGGCGAGCTGCTTCGCCTGGTCGGGGGCCAGGTTCTTGGCCTCCTTCGCACCGGCGACGGCTCCCCAGCCTTCGGCGGGCACCAGGAAGTGGTGGACCTTGCCGGACGGGATCTCACCATCGCGGAACGGGATCTCCTCCGGGGCCTCCTTCAGCCAGGTGCCCTTGGTGAGCTGCGCCGCGTCATACACCTTGCGGCCTGCGCCGATCAGGGAGTTGCCGCGTCGGAGGTGCAGCCCGAACCACGGGGCCTGGAGGCCGGGGTGCATGACGTTCAGCCACAACGACACCTCGGCCAGCTCGATCGCGGTGTCGTTGAGGTCCACCCCGTACGAGTTGTGCAGCGCGATGTACGCCTTGACCCGCTGCAACTCCTCCTCGTACTTCTCGGGGTCTATGTCCTTGCCGAGTTCCTTCTGGCGACGCTTGAGGTACTCGGCGGCGACTTGGTTGATGGCCTCGTTGAGGAACGCGCCCGACCCGAGGGCGGGCTCGCAGATCTTCCAGCCGAGGATCTCGCGGGCCGTCGTGGTCGTCCCGTCCTGGTCGAGGCGATACTTGAGCGCGAGCTGGACCGTGACCTGCGTCAGCGACTCGGGCGTGTAGTACGACGCCGACGTCTCGCGGTCGCGGCCAGCGAGGCGGTAGACGAACGAACCCTTCTCGTAGCGGAGGAACTCCTCCTCGCCGTGAAGGTCGTCGTCCTCGCTGCGGCGGACGAAGACGTCCTGCGGGTAGTCGCCGGCCTTGGACGCCGGGATCATCCACGAGCCGTCCTTCGGGTCGCCGTTCTTCGCGACCTCGTACAGGTCCTCGCTCGCGATGAACCCGGTGTACGACATCAGCCCCTCGTACACCGCGCCCAACTGGTTGATGCCGAGCTGCGCGTACGAGATGAACCCACCGCGCTCCTTCCTCCGTCCCTTGGTGAGCATGAGGCGGCGCAGCACCCGATGGAGCGTCTCGTTGCGGAGGCGCGTGTCGATGACGCGCTCGTCCTCGTCGTCGCCCACCGAGATCGAGCCGATGAGTTTCACCGAGTCCCGCTCGAACAGGTCGGAGCGCAGGGGCTCGAATCGCAGGCCCTCGCCGTCCGGGCCATCCTCGTCACGGGTGGTGCGGGGCCGGTAGCCCTTGTTGACCATCCGGAACAGCAGGTCGAGCGACTCGTACAGGTGGAACGAGTTGCGGGCCTGCTCGCTGGACAGGTCGTTCACCACCAGGTCGCCGAGGCGGGCGAGGCTGTACCCCTTCAGGTAGTCCTGGTCGTTGGTGGGGAGGATGCCGAGGTCGGGACGCGCCTCCGCGTACAGCAGGAACAGGATCCGGTACAGGTACCGCAGCGCCTCGCGGCCGAGCTGGGCGGCCAGCTCGCGCGACTCCATGATGTCCTCGGGCTTGGCGCCCTGCTCACGGATGCGGCGGAGGACCTCGTTGGCGATCAGCTCGACGGACTCCTTGAGCCCGTCCCGCAACTCCTTGGAGACGCCGACCGCGTGGTTGCGGGAGCTGGTGAGGAGTTCGGCGAGCGGCTCGTCGCCGCCCTCGGCGGGCGGCAGCAGCGAGTCGGCGCCGAAGAGGGCGGCGATGACCTCCAGTTCGGCCGCATCGTTCCGGCCGAGCGCGACGTCCAGGCTGACGGCGATGTACCGGCCCTCGCCCCAGCTCCCGCGGTCCGCCAGCACCAGCACGCCGCCGGCGAGGATCAGCACGTAGCGGGGCGGCTCGTCCGTGGCGAACAGCCAGGTCGCGAGCTTCGTGCCGTCCTCGATCCGGTCGTTGCCGTCGAGCTGGAGCGGGTGGAGCAGGCCGGAGTCCATCGCGGCGTCCACGTCGGTCGCCCAGCCGCACTCGATGGCGATGAGGTGCCGGTCGGCGTAGGCGACCTGGACCACATGCTCCTCGTCCGTCCGCCGGACGGTCAGCGCGCGCGGCTCCGCCTCGTACCCGAGGGCGCGCAGGATCGAGCCGTGCAGCTCACCGAGCTTCTTCCGCCATTCCGGCAGGTCGTCCGGGACGAACTCCTCGCCGCGGAGCCGCTCGTCGAAGTCGGCGAAGTACTTGCGGTCGGCGAAGTACGGCTTGCCGAGCGCGCGGAGCCCGCGGCGCGGGGTGACGCGGCCGTCCTTCTCCTCGTCCGTCCAACGGGCGTGAAGGCCCCGCTTGATGTCCTTCGGCAGCACCTCGGCCAGGTAGTGCGCGGAGAAGTACTCGCCGCGGTTGACCAGCGAGTCGAGCCTCACTGCGTGGCCTCCTGGGGGACGAGGACGGCGAGGACCCGCAGCAGCGGCTCCCCGGTGGTCTGCAGGGAATCGAGCAGGCGCCGCTGCCGCTCGACGGTGTCGTCCACGCGTTTCTTCGTGCGCTGGGTGGTGTGCATGCCGTCGAGGGTGAGCTGCCGCCACGACTCCAGGTGGTCGCGGTAGTCGTTGAGCGGCGCGACGATCTCGGCGTCGTAGTGGGCGCGCCTTTCCTCAAGGTGGCGGCGCGCGGCGGCGACGGCGTCCGGGATGCGGGCGGTGAGCGGGGCGAGGTCGACGGGGCGGCCGGTGTTCGTCATGTCCGGGCCGACGCCGGCAGCCGCCAGGATGTCGGGCATCTTCCCAGGCAGGACCCGGCCGGACGCGACCGCCATCCACTCCACGACGGTCGGCTGGCCGAAATGGTTCGAGTACACGCCCTGCACCAGATACGTCGGCTCGTCCACCTGCGCGACGATGACGGGCGCGGTCTGCCGGCCGAGCTGAACCAGCACCTTGTCCGTCACCCACTCCACGAGGGGGTGCAGGTCGGACAGGTAGGCGATGTCGGGCCACAGGGTCTTCTGGTCGCGGGCCTCGGCGAGCTTCCGCTTCGCGAGGTCCTCGTCGAACGTGACCTTCATGCGCTTCTTGACATCGTGAGTGCGCAGGTAGTCGGCGGGCAGCGCGGACAGCCTGTGAACGAGGTCCTTCGGCGGGGCGAAGGCGAGGAGCGCGCCGTCGTCCTCCAGGTCGGGCAGCAGGTTCAGCGTGTCGATGGCCTCACCGACGAACTCGCGCGTGTCCGCGAACAGCCGGGGGACGTCCGCGCGGGGCGGGGCGCCCTCGGTGACCTGCCCCTCGATGGGGCCGAGCAGGTCGCCGAGCAGGTCGTCGATGGGGACGTCCGGGACGGACTCCTCAACGGTCTTGCCGTTGAGGAGGTCCTGGATGAGCCGCCGCTCCTCCGCCTCCGGCCGGTACTCGCCGGTGATGGCCTCGGCGGTGCCGAAGGCGCGGTGCGCGGTCTCCTCCTTCTCCAGCAGCTTGGCCGACACCGTCCGGTCGTCCTTGACGCCATCGATGCCGGAGGTGAGCAGGAGAGCGGAGAACTGCGGCCGGTGGCGCTGCCCGTAGCGGTCGATGCGCCCGTTGCGCTGCTCGATCCGGATCAGGCTCCACGGCACGTCGTAGTGGATCAGGTGGTGGCACTGCCGGTGCAGGTTGACGCCCTCGGACGTGACGTCGGTCGTGACCAGCAGCCGAACGTCGCTGCCGCTCAGCCCGAACCGCTCGATGATCTGCATCTGCTGCTGGTCGGTCATGCCGCTGCCGAGCATCTTGTCGACGGCCTTGGCGGGCAGCTTCAGCCGCTTCGGCAGGACGTCCGCCAGCCAGTTCACCGTCTCGACGCTCTCGGAGAACACCACGGCGCGGTTGCCGTCCCGGACGACGATCCTGTCCAGCTCGGTGACGAGCGCGTCCAGCTTGGACGAGTCGCTGTCGGTGATCTGGTCGGCGAGTTCCTTCAACGTGGTGAGCGCCCGGATCTCATGCTCCTCCTTGGCGTTGCGCAGCCGGTTCGCGACCGTGCTCTGCAGCGCGCGATGCGACGACAGGAACGCCTTGAGCAGCGTGTACGGGAACAGCCGGTTGCGGGAGCCGGCGACCGGGCCGCCGGTGCGCTCGTCCCCCGCGAGCCACACCCGCGTCAGCTCCTCGAAGACCTTCTCCTCTTTCGGCGTGGCCTGGCAGGTGATCGGGACGGACGGCCCCCGGTCCGGCCACTTCGCGCCCATCTGGTCGCGGACCTCCGGGCTGATCTTGGTGCGCCGGATGTAGAGGTGGTCGATCTGCTTCGCCTCGTAGTTCTCCGCGTCCACGATCGCCGCCGGGTCGAGCATGCGGATCAGCTCGGCGAACGACTCGGCCTTGCCGTTGTGAGGGGTGGCGCTGGCCAAGAGGAGTGCGTCCGTGCGGCGGGCCAGCAGCTTCGCGAGCCGGTTGCGCAGGGTGCGCTCGCCGATCAGGTTGTGCGACTCGTCGATGACGACCGCGTCCCAGTGCATGTGCTCCAGGTGCTGGCCGTACTTGCCCTCGTTCTTCAAGGTGTCGACCGACACGATGATGCGCTTGTAGTGCGTGAACGGGTTGCGTCCGGCGGGAAGCTCCTGCTGGATGCGCTCGATGCCGACCGAGTCGAGGCGGATCAGCGGGATCGAGAACCGCGTCCACAGCTCCCGCTGGAACTGTTCGAGAACCTGCTGCGGGGTGACGACCAGGATCCGCTCGCCGCGGCCGCGCCGGATCAGCTCCGCCAGGATCAGCCCGATCTCCAGCGTCTTGCCGAGGCCCACCACGTCCGCGATGAGCAGCCGGGGCCGGACGCCGCGCAGCGCCAGCTCGGCCGGGCGCTGCTGGTAGACGAGCGGATCGAGGAGGAACCGGTCGGACAGCGCCAGGCCGCGCTCCGTCTGCGGGAGCGGCGTGCGGCGCAGCACCGCCTCCAGGAAGAGCCGGCTCTTCGCGAACCGCGGCGTGTCGTCCATCTCCAGGACGGTCTCCTCCGGGCGGAGCAGGCTCACGTCGTCCAGGTCGGTGAAGAAGACCGCCTCCTCGTCCCGCACGAACTCCGAGGCGCCCACCGCCGTGATCTTGTGGCCGTCGGCCACGGGCACGCAGGTGCGGACGATCCACTCCGCGTCCCGGACCTCTATCCGGGCACCGGGCGGGTAGGAGGTGTCGGTCACGAACGGGTCCTTCTCAGAACGGAGCGGTCACGGCGTAGGCGGCGCGGAGGCGGTCGGCGAGGCGTGCCACCACCGAGCCCGGCGGCGCGACCTGCGACAGGTCGACGCGGCGGCGCGGGCGCGGCGGGACGTCCTCGGGATCGGATTCGCGCTCCACATAGGTTGCCAGGGTCAGCGCCCGGGTGGCCGCCGGTAGCGGGTCGCAGAGCGCTTTGAGCCGCGCCCGGGCGTTGGCCACCGTCGGCCTGGCACCCGGATCGTGCGCCAGCATCGCGGCGACCGGCGCGACGAACGCGTCCGGGAGCCCGCTCATGTCGGGCGGGGCGTCCGCAGAGACGATCTTCGCCATCAAGGCCACGATGGTGTCGGCCTTGTAGGGGTAGTGGCCGGTCAACGCGTAGAGGAGGGTCGCCCCGAGCGCGTGGACGTCTGCCGCCGCAGTGATCTGCTTGGGCGTGAGGGCCTGCTCCGGGGCCATGCACGTCGGCGTGCCGAGCGCCGCCGCGGACGTGGTCAGGTCGGTCGGCCCTTCGGCGAAGGCGACCAGGCCCAAGTCGATCACCGTGGGCCCGTCCCGCCCGAGGATGATGTTGGCGGGCTTCAGGTCGCGGTGCAGCAGCCCCGCCGCGTGGATGTCGTGCAGTGCGTCCGCCAGCAGAACGCCGAGGGCGGCCGCGTGCTCGATGCTCAGCGGGCCCCGCTCGCTCACGAACTCCTTGAGCGTGAGGCCGCGCACGAACTCCATCGCCAGCCACGGCTGTTCCCCGTCCGCGTCGGACGCGTCGACCAGTGAGGCGATGTGCGCGCCCTGGACGGTGCGGAGCGCCTCCGTCTCGCGAGCGAAACGTTCCCGGACCTCATCCCGGTCGATGAGCTCCGCACGAATCACCTTCACCGCGACCTGCTCGTACTGGTCCGTGACGCCGTAGTAGACGCGCCCCATGCCGCCGGAGCCGAGGCGTCCGTGCAGGGTGATGCGGCCACCGATCCGCCTGGGATCAGACCGGTCCAACCCTTCCACGCTCACCCGCCTCGTCGCCGCCACTCATCCATTCACGCCGACACCAGTCCGAGTAGAGCAACCGTGAGACGGCGTGATCGACACGAACCAAGATCACTCAGCATCCCCTGATCTCAGTGTTCATCACGTGAACACCAACACGCTTGTTGACTGTGCGCACCTGGCCAGAAATGGACTGGTGACCCCTTCCAGGTAGACGGCCGGGCACCCGCATCCGTTGACACAGACCTCACCCGGCTGGACAGCCCCATCGCCGATCGTTGCGACAGGGCTTTCCAGGTGATCGAGTAGCCGAAGCTCGTGCTACCTATCCCTGGGCTTCCTCGACCAGGTCGGGCAGATCACGCCAGGCGGATCAGTTCCCCGTGCTCGATGTCGCCACAGTCAAGGTCTTCTCGAAGCTCGTCAGTCATCTTCGTATAGTGCAGGAGCGACTCGAAGACCCGCCGGGGATCTCCAAGAGCACAAGGCCACGTTCGGGCTTGATTGCGATGACTTCACCTTCGACCAAGGACAAGGACGCACGTCGATGGCACTAGGGTCCCTGGCGGCGGCGGAGGTTTTGCTGTACCTGCCAGGCGGTGGCCGCGAGGCCGATGATGCCCGGCTCCTGACGGGTGGGGCCGGCGTTCGATCGGCTTATCGGGTGCGTGGCGCATGACCGCCTTGTCCAGGCTTTCCATGTCCAGCCGCCAGCCCTCGACCCGTCGTGACACCAGCGACGGCTCGGCCTGTACATGCGGAAGCCAAGGGGCCAAGGCGGCTTCGCTGAACTCCTGCTGCTCCGGGGTCAGCGGTGGCGCGTCCGGCTGCCGCCCCGTGCGGCGATGCCAGCGGGATTGAGCTCGACCCCGACGCAAAGACGGCGTCCCTTCTGGCCGCCGTGACCGTGCCGAACGTCGTTAGTGTGACGATCAAGCCAGGTCCGGGATCTCGAACGATCTGATAGATCAGGAACAGGTCCACGGCGCCGAGAGCGGACAGGATCGGCATAGTGCCCCGCCGCACTGCCGGGCGACATAGGCATCGTCGGCGAACTCGTGGGGCGTGTCATCAGGCCCCATGAGCAGCGCTCCCGTGCCGGACGCGCTGACGGCGGTACGGAGGCGCGCCGAACGTGGTGAATCACCGCGCTGCTCGAATGATCGCATGCCGCGCTCGGCTCGGGCTCACGGCATTGCTGGTGTGGTGATAGGCGCTGGTTCCTCGCGCACGTTGAAGGGGCAGCCGAACGCCTCGCTGTAGGCCCGTATTCGGTGGTGGCCGATGGCATGGTGTTAGTGAGTCGTGCAGTGTCCTGAGATGGGGGGTCGGTGGTGGGGCTTCTTGGGGTTGTTGTTTGTGCGGCCGGGCCTGCGGGGGGCGTTGGGGAGCTGGTGTCGCTCGCGCAGGGGCGGGGGTGGGACGTGCAGGTCATCGCCACGCCTTCGGCGCTGGACTTCATCGATGTCGAGGCGTTGGAACGGCAGACGGGGAATCCGGTGCGTTGGCGGTACCGGAAGCCCGGGGAGCCTCGGGCGCCCTTGTCGGACGCCATCATCGTGGCGCCGGCGACGTACAACACGGTCAACAAGTGGGCTCATGGCATCAGCGACACCTATGCGCTGGGGGTGCTCGCGGAGGCTCCTGGGATGGGGACGCCGATCGTTGTGCTGCCGTTCGTCAACAGTGCACTGGCGGGGCGGCACGCGTTCAAGCAGAGTGTGTCGACGTTGCGCAGTGAGGGCGTGCGCTTCCTGACGGGGTACGGGGAGCGTCCGCCGCGGAGTGAGGGGGACGACCATTTCCCCTGGCATCTGGCGTTGAGGGAGGTCGAGCGGGCCGGCTGACCTGGGCCGCCGGATTGCGGCCGTTGGGGATGGGGAGGTCAGCGTGTGCGCCCTGAGGGGCGGGAACGGGGGGAGAGGTGATTTCCAGGCGGGTCGGCGGATGGTTCCTGCGCATGCTGCCGTACGGAGTGATGGTCCTTGTGGCGGCCATCGACTTCGTCAGCGGTCCCGGGCACGCCTTCCTGCCCATCCTGTCGCTCGGGCCGGCGTTCGCGAGCCTGACCGGCGGGATCAGGCGGATGGTCGTCGTCGGCGCGCTCGCGCTGGCATTGGCGGCGTTTCTGGCGGCCTACAACGGCCTGCTGGGCACCCGCACGGCCTACCTCAGCATCGTCACCATCGCCGGTGTCGTCGCCGCCGGGATCTTCGCGGGGAAGATCAGGCAGAACAGCGCCAGAGAGCTCGCCGACATCCGTACGGTCGCGGAGGCCGCGCAGCGGGTGCTGCTGCGTCCGGTACCGACGCGCGTCGGCTCCATACACGCGGCCGTGCGTTACATCTCGGCCACGGCCAGGGCCCGCATCGGTGGCGACCTGTACGAGGTCGTGGTCACCCCCAAGGGCGTGCGGCTGATCGTGGGGGACGTGCAGGGCAAGGGACTGGACGCGGTCGAGACAGCCGCCGCCGTCCTCGGCACGTTCCGCGAAGCGGCCTACGACGAACGCGACCTGCCGGGCGTGGCCATGCGGTTGGAGCGCACGCTGTCGCGTCAGTTGAACGACGAGCAGTTCGTCACCGCGGTCCTGGCCGAACTCCAGGTCGCCGACCGCATCCTCCTGCTCAACTGCGGTCATCCCGCGCCGCTGGTGCTGCGCGCGGACGGTGACGTCGAGCTGGTCGAGCCTCCCGAGCCCGCGCCGCCACTGGGCATATCGCCGCTCGCCGACGTCCGGCCGCCGCTGTCCGAAGTGCCGTTCGCGCCCGAAGACCAGCTCCTGCTGTACACCGACGGTGTGATCGAGGCACGCGATGCGCGCGGGGCCTTCTACCCGCTCGTCGAACGGGCCGGGCTGCTTCGGGACGATGACCCGGAAAAGGCGCTCGACAAGCTCCAGGCGGATCTGCTCGCGCACTCCGCGTCACCGTTCCAGGACGACGCCGCGATGCTGCTCCTCAGGCGGCGTTCCAATGCGCTGTCGCCCGAAGGGACCCCGGCGGCATCGGCACCACAAGGCCCCGGGCAGGCTTGACGCGCGGACGGCACGCTTTCCGTCAAACCGCGCATGGGCTGCGCCCTGAGGGAACGCATTTGAAATGAGACGGCGTTCCGACGCGTCGCCATGACGGGGGAAACACGGAGATGAAGCTCTCGCAGTATGAGGCGCGCAGGCTCCAGCAACTGGAGCAGCGGCTTGCGGTGGACGATCCGGACCTGGCCTCGCTGCTGTCCACGGGTTTTGAGGAGCCCGACCCGCCCGCGCGTGTCTCCCCGCGGCCGGCCCCGCACGGCGTGCCGACGCGCGGTGGCGGGACGGCGACGGTGATGGTGCTCGCGCTGGCTTTCCTCGCCCTCCTCGTCCTGGGCGCGCACGCGCTGACGACGAACCCGCCCGCGGTCGAGAACAGGACGCAGTGTCAGGCCGCCGGCTGTGAAGACTTCCGGCGGTACGTGCCCGGCGAATGACCGGGCGCGTACCGGCGGAAGAGGCGTCTCAGCGGGTGCCTCGGCCGGTGACCTTGTCGATGACCCTGTCGGCCATCGCGACCGCGGCGCCCGCGCCCTTGAGGACGCCCGGCTTCGGCGGTGTGTTCGGATGCGGCCGGGTCGGGGCCCGCTTCTTGCCCTCTTCGAGCTTGCGCCCGAGATCCTGAGCGCGCTCCTGCGAGATGACCCTGCGCAGCTCAGGCCACACCTGGTCCTCCTCGTAGGCGATGTGCTCGCGGCCCTCGGCGATGAACGAGGCCAGCAGTTCCTCGAACCGATCTGAGCCGGCTTCGGCGTGCCTCAGGTCGTTGAGGGTCTTCTTGGCGTCCTGTTCCTGCGCGACCGCGTGGTCGGCCAGCCGGTCGCCGTCGGGGACGAGCTCGCGCACGGTCGGCCAGAAGTACTCCTCCTCGACCGCCTCATGTTTGGACTCCTCGATGATGAGCTGCTCCACCATGTTCTTGCGGAGCCGCCGCTCGTCCTCGCCGGACGGCGCCGGGCGGCCCTCTTCGAGTTCGGTGAAGACCCGCTTGACCTCGGTATGGTCCCGGGAGAGAACATCGAAGACGTCAGGCATCGGTTCTCCTCTCATCGGTCTCCCCCACCCCTGCCCGCTCCGCGCGCGGCAAACGTACGACCATGAACGAGGTTGAAAATCACCTCGTCAGGAGGTGGGCGGAGGGGCCGCGGGCCGCGAGAGCGACGGCACCCAGGGCCTCGGCGCGGTCGCCGATGAGGGCGCGGGCGGCCGCGCAGGGGATCTCCCAGCGCGTGCGGTTCGCCCCGGGAGGCGGGGAGCAGACAACCCGCACGGCGCGTCCGGGCATCGCGCCGGTCCGCTCGCCAGGTACCACGGGGGGGATCCACGCCGCCGCGGATACGGAGCAGATCCTTGGGTATGCGCGGCGTGAGAGATCGCGAATCCGCAGAACATCGAGGGGGTCGACCATGGCACAGATCGTGGGAGAGGTGATGACACCCGCGCCGGTGGCGGTGCCGCCCGAGGCGTCCCTCGTCCATGCCGCGGTGCAGATGCGCGAGCACGGGATCGGTGATGTCCTGGTCGCCGAAGACGGCCGCCTGGTCGGGCTCCTGACCGATCGCGACATCGTGGTGCGCGGGGTGGCGCTGGGCCGCGACATGGCCGCGACGACCGTCCGCGAGGTGTGCAGCGCCGACCCGGTCACGGTCTCCCCGGGCGACGACGCCGAGACGGCCGAGCGGCTGCTCCGCGAGCACGCGATCCGCCGCCTGCCGGTGGTGCAGGACGGCCGTGCCGTCGGCGCGATCAGCCTCGGGGACCTGGCGATCGAACGGGACTCCCGGTCGGTGCTCGCGGACATCAGCGCCAAGCCGCCCAACACCTGAGCGGACGGCGCACGACCGATCAGCGACACCGAGAGAGGCCAGCCGCGTGGAAACCTGGGAAGCCATCACGTCCCGGCGCAACGTCCGGTCGTACAAGGACGAGCCCGTGCCGAAGGAGCAGCTCGACAGGATCCTGGAGGCGGGGCGCCGGGCGCCGTCGTCCCAGAACTGGCAGCCGTGGGACTTCGTGCTGGTGACGCAGCGGCGGCGCTTGGAGGAGCTGGCCCGCGTCTGGGGAGGCGCGGGGCACGTGGCGCGCTCGGCCGCCACCATCGCCCTGGTCACGGACGCCGCCACGCAGGAGAGGGCTCGGTTCGACCTGGGCCAGGCCACGATGGCGATGATGCTGGCCGCGGCCGACCTCGGCATCGGAAGCGGCCACGCCAGTGTCTCCGACCAGGAACTGGCCCGCGAGCTGCTGGGCTTCCCCGAGGACAAGGTCTGCGCGTTTCTGATCGCGTTCGGGGTGCCGGCGGACCGGCCGCTGCGCCCGGTCCAGCGGCCCGACCGTAAGCCGTTCGACGAAGTGGTGCATCGCGAACGCTGGTAGGCGCGTCTTCAGCCGGTGACGACCTCGCCCAGGGCACGGCGCAACGCCACGGGAAGGTCCGCCGGGTCGTACAGTACGGCCGCGACATAGGCGTCGGGACGCACCAGCCAGATCTCCCCGGAACGGGCGCCCAGGGCCTTGGCGAGACCGCCCGTCCGGTCGATGTCCGCAAGGGCGAGCACCGGCACCGGCGCGTCCCGCAACGTGACACCCTCGGTCGTCAACGCGAGGAACCCGTCCCGCGCCAGAGCGCGCATGCGGTCGCGGCGCGCCGTCACGGGCGCGTCGGGAAGCAGGATCCCGGGACCGGGCGGCGGGACGTGCCCACGCGGCGGGCGTCCCGCGAAGGGACGTTCCGGGTCGGGCGTCGTGAGCGGGGACGCGACGTACCAGAAGGGCTCGGCGAGCCGGCCCGAATCCACCTGGCGACGCGCGGCAACGTCGGTGGCCGCGCGTGCCAGCACGTCCGCGCGGTGACGGCGGGCGGCGTCGTCCTGCGGGACGAGGAAGTCCATCGTCGCGGAGGTGACCTCAAGGTTCTCCAGCGCGGCGGCGTGCCGTTCGGCGTGGTAGCTCCCCAGCAGTCCGGGACCCGCCTCGCCGCTGAGCGCGTAGGCCAGCTTCCACGCGGCGTTCTCCGCGTCCGCGACACCCGAGTTCAGGCCGCGGGCGCCGAAGGGCGAGTAGACGTGCGCGCAGTCGCCGGCGAGCAGGACCCGGCCCACCCTCATCCGGTCCGCGACGCGCGAGCTGAAGCGGTACACCGACTTCCACACGATCTCGTACGGGCGGTCGCCGACGATGGCGCGGATCCGCGCGTCCAGCCCGCCGGAGACCTCCTCGGCCGCCAGGTCGTAGCCGGCCGGGACCTGCCAGTCGATCCGGAACGTCCGCCCCGGGCACGGATGGATCAGCACCTGGCGGCCCGGGTTCCAGGACGGGTCGAAGTAGAACCGCCGCTCGTTCGCCCATCCCGGCAGGTCGGCGCGGATGTCGCAGATCAGGAAGAGGTCGTCGAACGAGCGCCCGTCGAACGCCACGCCCAGCATCCGCCGCACGCCGCCGTGCGCGCCCGTGGCGGCCACGGCTTAGTCGGCGCGGATCTCGCGCGTCCCCCCGCCGGTCCGGCAGGTGACCGTCACGCCCGCGTCGTCCTGGTCGATGCCGGTGACCTCATGGTCCCAGCGCACGTCGATCAGCGGTTGCGCGGCGATCCGCTCGTCCAGGATCTCCTCGGTACGGGACTGCGAGATGTTGACGAACGGCGGGAACGCCGACACCCCCGGGTCGGGCAGAGCGTAGGCGAACAGCTCGCGGTCACGGCAGAACGTGCGCGCGGTCGTCCAGGTGACGCCCTCGGCCGCGATGGCACGGCCCGCGCCCACGCTGTCCCACACGTCCAGGACGTCGCGCTGCTGGCAGATCGACTTGGACCCGATGCGGTCGCGCCCGGGACGGCCGTCCACCACGACCACGCGCACGCCCCAGCAGGCGAGCAGCAGCGCGGCGGTCTGCCCGACGGGCCCGTTGCCGAGCACCGCGACCGTTCCGCTTCCCATGGGCACCATCGTCACCCGGGCGGCCCGTCACCGGAAGCGCGGCGCGCATCCGCCCTTCCGCGCGGTAGTTGTCACGGACGGTAGCGCCACGCCGGTGCGGGGCGTCCGGTGTTGTCCCTGCCGTCCGCTAGCGTCTGGGTAGCCGGCCTAGCAGAAAGGACCACATGGCGGAGAAGGTCATTCTCGTCGACGACATCGACGGGACCGAGGACAGCGATGTCGCCAAGCGTGACTTCGAGGTCCTGGGACGGACGTTCACGATCGATCTCAGCGAGGCCAACGACAAGCGGCTGCGGGACGCGCTCGCCACGGTCGAGCAGTTCGTGGACAGGGCCCGTGAGGTCAAGGCCGCCGGGCGGGGGCGCAAGGCCGCGAGCGCGGCGAAGGTCAAGGGTTACACCAACTCCGACGTGCGCGCGTGGGCGCGGGAGAACGACGTCGAGGTCTCGGCGCGGGGCGTGATCGCCGACGAGGTCTACGCGGCGTTCATCCAAGCCCACCCCGACGCCGCGCCCGACACAGCGCCCGACACCGTGCCCGACACCGTGCCCGCCGCCCAGGCGCCTCCGGCGGACCAGCCCGACGACGACGCTTAGGGCGACCCGCAACCTGGAAACGGACGGCACGCGCGGCGTGCCGTCCGTTTTCTTCGCCGGCGGTCCGAATCCCACGCGCTCCCCCCTTCCCCGGAAGTCCGTGCGGCGGTCATGTGTGCGAAGTCACGCGCGCGAACGGGGGATGGCGTTACCATCGCTGCGTGCACGTGCATTCGAACGCGCATATGCACTGCCTAATGCACGGGATTCTTGCGGGGTGACGGTGGACGACGCAACGACGCGCAGAACGATGCTGGCCGTGCACCGGACGATCCTGTGCGCGGACGTGGAGGAGTTCTGCCGTCCCGATCGGACCAACCCCGTCCAGGTCGCGGTGCGGGCCGCCCTGCGGAGGTCGCTGGAGACGGCGTTCGGCCGGTCGGCTCTGCGGTGGGAGCGCTGCCACCGCGAGGACCGGGGGGACGGGATGCTGATCCTGGTGCCGCCGGACGTCCCGAAGGGACTGCTGGCCGGGCCGTTCATGTCCGCGCTGGCCGCCGCGCTCGCCGAGCACAACCGCCAGGTCCCGCCCAGCACCAGGATCCGGCTGCGGGTCGCGGTGAACGCCGGGGAGGTGCAGTTCGACGCCCATGGCGTGGTGGGGACGGCGATCAATCAGACGTTCCGGCTGCTGGAGTCGAAGCCGCTGAAGGAGGCGCTGCGCACCTCGCACGCCGATCTGGCGCTGATCGTCTCCGAATGGTTCTACGGCGAGGTCATCCACCACCAGGAGGCCGGCGAGTTCGGCGTGTTCCACAAAGTGCCGGTGCGGGTGAAGGAGACGACGGCCTGGGGATGGCTGCGGCTGCCGCAGGAGGCGCGGGTCCGCGATCGGGTGCGCACCATGGCCGACCAGGACGTCCTCGACCATCCGGAGATCGAAGCCGCCCTCGCCGGCCCCTGAGAGAGGTCAGCCCTGGCCGCGTTCCTCGGAACGCCGCGACCGCCCCTGAGCGCGCCGGCCTTCCTCACGGCCCTGGGGCTCGGGGCGTGCCCCGCGTCCGGAACGGCCGCGCGGCTCCGGAGCCTCGCCGGGGAGCCCGTGGGCGTCCGCCTCGGCACGCGCGCCCTCGCGTGGGGCGGGATGCTCGGCGGGAACGCGGACCGCCACCTCGTCCTTCTGGAGCAGGCCCGCGGTCTCCGCGTACTGGCGCCCGCGGGGGGTGATGTCCCAGGCGTTGTGACGCCACTCCTTGCGGCGCCACACCACGCCCGCCGCCAGCAGCTTGCGCCCCACCCGGCTGATCTCGGTCTCGTCGGTGCCGAGCTCGGCGGCGAGCTCCTTGTTGGACATGCCCTGCCGCCGCGCCACCGCCACCAGGAAGCGGGCCGCGTGACCGTTCGGGTGCAGGCTGAGCTGGAGCCCGGACGGCAGCCGCCGCAGTGCCCAATGCACCGTGTCGATCAGGCCGAGGATCCGGCCGCGCTGCTCGCGCTGGTCGCCGTCCAGCGCCGGGACGTCCAGATAGTGGGTGCGGAACAACCACTGGAGGCCGTCCTGCACCTCGATCAGCGCCGGTTCGTCCGCGCAGAGCGACGCGTCGGTGATGAGCATGCCCAGGGCGCTGAAGTGGCCGTCGCCGACCCCCTTGCCGTGCTCCATGGAGCCGATCAGCCGTCGGGCCTCAGACCTGCGGTCATGTCCGATCTGCGGGAACGGACCCTTCGCGCGCGCCCTCGGATTCACGGGTCACCTCACGGGTCTCGGGGAGGACGGACCCTTCCAGGGTGCGTCGATGCCAAGTGAATGTCAAGTGAGGAATCTCCGGAATGTCACCATGAGCTGCACCACAGTCCAGGGAGACCTGCCCGCGGCGCGAGGAGGGCGTGACCGTTCCGGTACCCACTCTCGCGAACTTGGGCGCCACTTTCTGTATCGGATGCAACTGATCGAAGTGACTCGCCGGAGTTAGCATCGATCGACCGCACGTGACCACCCTCGTCAACCCCCTGGGGGCGCTTATGACGGATCAGTGGGCGGCGCCTGCCCCGGCCCACCCCGCCGATCCTGCTGATCTCTTCATCCGGCTCTACGACGCGCTTCCCGACCATCGATTCCAGGGCTGGCAGGCGACCGACTGGCACCGCGACCCGGCGGTACGGCGCCGGGCCGACGAGATCTGCGAGACCGTCCTGGCGCTCGGCCGGCTCGACCCCGACCTCACCGAGGAGATCATCGAGGCGGACGGCGACCGCGGGCGGTTCGCGATCCTGCTGGGGCTGGACGCCGCGCTCGCCTACGCCAGCCCCTACTCGCCGTACCACGACGCGCCCGCGCTCAGCGGCGTGCTGATCCAGTACCTCACCGAGGGGCGGCTCAACTCCGACGAGCGCGACGGGGCGCTGCTGCCCCGCTGCGCCTTCCCCGGCCGCCCGCTCGGACGGCGGACGAAGGCCGAGTTCTTCGGCGTGCACCGCGTCCCGCCCGCCGAATGGGAGCGGATCGACCACAGCGTGCTGCCCGCCGTCAACGACGCGCACTTCAACCGCGACGAACCGGTCACCATCGGCTGCGCGCCCGTGCTGGAGACCTTCGACGACGTCGAAATCGGGTTCGAGCACCGCTACGACATGACCCTCTACCGGCTCCGTCCCGTCGACTCCGACGCGGTGCGCAAACGGATCCGGACGATCGTCAGGCGGCTGGACGAGGCGGGCGCGCGGATCGCGGTGATGCCCGAGATCGCCCTGTCGGACGGCCTGCTGGAGCACTGGAAGGAGGTCGCCTACGACACCGCCGGCCGCGACCGCGACCAGCACCCGCTGCGCTACATCATGCTGGGCAGCGGCCCGCTCGGCCCGGGTGACCCCCCGCCCAACCGCGCCGTCCTCATCGACCGCTGGACCGGTGAGGAACTGCTCGTCCAGGACAAGCTCTCCGGCTTCACCCTCGACCAGGACCAGATGCGGCTGTGGCGGCTGCCCGGCGCGCCCGAGAGCGGCACCGCCGACGAGCACATCCAGCCCGGGACCCGGGTCTCCGTCCTGGACATGGCCCTGGGCCGCCTCGCCGTCCTCATCTGCGAGGACCTGACCCGCTCCATCGGCTGGGAACGCGAGCTGCTCGCCTGCGGCGTGTCGCACCTGCTCGTGCCGATCTTCTCCAAGCCGATCCTTCGCTACCGCTGGGAGCAGCAGGGCGCCGAGCGCCAGATCGCCACCCTGGGGAGCTGGGTCACCGTCGCCAACAGCCTCGTGGTCGGCACGGTGATCCCCGACGACGAGCTACCGGGGCCCCGCTACACGGCCCTGGTGGCGGGTCCGGAAGGGCTGGAACGCACCTCCTACTCGGGCACCGTCCAGTTCGCCAAGGCCAAGACCGGTGACCAACTGGCCGTGCTGGACGACACCGAGGCCCTTCCCACCCTGCTGCCCGGAGCCCCCTACGACGTGTGGCACAGCCACTGGACGGGCTAACGCCCCTCCCCTCGGTCGACGGTGAACTCCGTGGCGCTCGTCGCGGAGCCCGAGGGCGTCGTCACGGTGAGGCGGCCGGTGACCGCGCCCGGCGGGACGGTGGTCTGGAGGCGGGTGTCGCTCACGTCGGTGACGGGCGCGTCCGCCTGACCGAAGCGGACGGTGGAGGCCGAGCCCAGGCCGATGCCGCGGATGACGACCAGGCTGCCGACCCGGCCGGACGCCGGTTCCACCGAATGGACCTGCGGGGGGAGCGCCTGGTCGCGGCCCGCCCGCGGGTGGGCGAGAAGGGTCGCGAAGACGGCGCTCAGCTTCTCGGCGGTCTCCCGGGAGAACAGCCCCACCAGCGCGGCGATGGCCGTGACGCCGTAGGGGTTGACGTCCGACGAGCCGCCGGTCGGCGAGGTCAGGCCGCCGCGCAGCACCAGGTAGACGATCAGGCCGAGCAGCGCGCCGACGAGCGGCAGGAAGCCGTACATCATCAGCCAGCTCCGGCGGAGCGTGCGGTTGCCGACGTACCAGTAGAGCGAGCGGAGCGCGTGCACCACCGCGCCGAGCGCGCCCGCCGCCATGACGACGATGAACAGGCATGCCTCCCGCGACAGGCGGGGCGACCAGCCGAAGAGGCGGACGGTGACGGTGTCCGGGGTGAAGGCGTAGCGGCCGTCCGCCGACACGCGGGGGCCGGGCGGCCACGCCTGGACCAGCACGATCACCAGCGCGGCGGCCAGCAGCACGAGGAACCCGGCGACGAGGACGATGTCCCGGATTCCGGCGTACCGGTTCCCGACCGTCGACTCGTTCTCCCCCAACGCGCGCCCCCTCCGCCGGCTCCCGATGTCGCAGGGTTATCTAAGCGTGCCGGGAGGGACGGTGCGAGCCCCTCCGGACGGGCCGCGGACGGGCCCGCTCTGGAGCGCGGCGGCGCGCAGGCGTATGATCCTGGTCACTTGAGCGAACGTTTGTTCACCCGCCGTCTCCTGGATCGGTGACCGCCATGACCGACGCCGCCTCGGCTTCCGCCCCCTTCCCCGGTCCCCACCCCACCCCCTACACCGCCCCCGGCCCGCGTCTGGCCGCCGGCATCGGCCCGGACGGTACGTACACCAGCGGCGGCCGCTTCCTGGCCTTTCTCGCCGGGCTCTGGACGATGGTGGCGTTCTTCCCGCTGCTGTTCGTCGGCGCGATCCTCTACACCAAGGCCGAGGAGGTCTGGCCCGAGGATCCCGAGCGCGCGCGCAAGCTGGTCGTGTGGTCGTGGGCGTCGGTCACCTGGATGCCGCTGGTCTGCGCCGCGGTCGTGACGGGCATGGCGCTGGTCCTCGGCTCCCTGTAGTCCCCGTCGTCGAGCGGGAAGAGGACGGGACGCCGCGGAGTTGGACCGATCATGACCGTCCCGTTCTCCGTGCTCGACCTGTCCCCCGTGGTCAGCGGTGGCTCCTCGGCGCAGGCCCTGCGCAACACCCTCGACCTGGCCCGCCACACCGAGGCCCTCGGCTTCCACCGCTACTGGCTGGCCGAGCACCACGCGATGCCCGGCATCGCCAGCTCCGCCACCGCCGTGCTGATCGGCCAGGTCGCGGCGGCGACGTCCCGGCTGCGGGTCGGCTCGGGCGGGATCATGCTGCCCAACCACGCGCCGATGGTGGTGGCCGAGCAGTTCGGGACGCTGGAGGCGCTCTACCCGGGCCGCATCGACCTCGGCCTGGGCCGCGCCCCCGGCACCGACCAGCGCACCGCCCTGGCCCTGCGCCGCTCGCCCGAGGCGCTGTCGGTGGACGACTTCCCCGAGCAGGTGCACGAGCTGCGCGGCTACTTCGGCAAGGACAGCACGGTGACCCCGGCCGCCGGCAACGAGCCGCCCGTGTGGCTGCTGGGCTCCAGCGGGTACAGCGCGCGGCTGTCGGGACTGCTGGGCCTGCCGTTCGCGTTCGCCCACCACTTCAGCTCCGAGAACACGCTTCCGGCGCTGCGCCTGTACCGCGAGTCGTTCCGGCCGTCCGCCGATCTCGACCACCCGTACGCGATGATCGCGGTGTCGGTGACGGCCGCCGAGGACGACGAGCGGGCCCGCGAGCTCGCCGCGCCGCAGGCGCTGTCGTTCCTGCGGCTGCGGCAGGGACGCCCGGGGCCGCTGCCCAGCCCCGAGGAGACCGCCGCCTACCCCTACACGCCGTTCGACCGGGAGATCATCCAGTCCCGGCTGGCGGGGCAGGTGATGGGCGGGCCCGAGACCGTCCGCGCGCAGCTCGACGCGCTGCTGGAACGCACCAAGGCCGACGAGGTGATGGTCGTGACCTCGGTGTACGAGCACGAGGACCGGCTGCGCTCCTACGAGATCCTCGCCGACCTCTACGGCCTCAAGTCCGAGACGGCGCCGTAAACCCCTCAGAGGGCGGCGAACGCCTCGTCCAGGACGTCCAGCCCTTCCAGCAGCAGGTGCTCGGGGATCACCAGCGGGGGCAGGAACCGCAGCACGTTGCCGTAGGTGCCCGCCGTCAGCACGAGCAGCCCCGACTCGTGGCAGCGGCGGGCGACCCGGGACGTGAGCCCGGGGTCCGGCTCCTTCGTGCCGGGACGCACCAGCTCGATCGCGGTCATCGCGCCGCGCCCGCGCACGTCGCCGATCACGTCGTGGCGTCCGGCGAGGGCGCGCAGGCGGGGCAGCATGATCTCGCCGATGCCCCGGGCCCGCTCCACCAGCTTGCCGTTCTCGATCTCGTCCAGGACGGCCAGCGCCGCCTCGCAGGAGACCGGGTTGCCGCCGTAGGTGCCGCCGAGCCCGCCCGGGTGGACGGTGTCGAGGACGTCGGCCCGCCCGGTCACGGCCGCCAGCGGCATCCCGCCCGCGATGCCCTTGGCGGTGGTGATGATGTCGGGGACGACGCCCTCGTGCTCGCACGCGAACAGGTCACCGGTGCGGGCGAACCCGGTCTGCACCTCGTCGGCGACGAACAGGATCCCGTTGTCCCGGCAGAACGCGGCGATCGCGGTCAGGAAACCGTCCGGCGGGACGACGAAGCCGCCCTCGCCCTGGATCGGCTCGATCACCACCGCCGCCACGTTGCCCGCGCCGATCCGCTTGGTGATCTGGTCGATGGCCTGTTCCGCCGCCTCGGGCCCGCAGTTCTCCGGGCCGCCGGGCCACCGGAACGGGTAGGCCATCGGCATCCGGTACACCTCGGGCGCGTACGGGCCGAACCCGTGCTTGTACGGCATGTTCTTGGCGGTCAGCGTCATCGTGAGCAGCGTCCGGCCGTGGTAGCCGTGGTCGAACACCACCACCGCCTGCCGTCCGGTGGCGTAGCGGGCGACCTTGACGGCGTTCTCCACCGCCTCGGCGCCGCTGTTCACCAGGAAGGTGCGCTTCTCGTGGTCGCCGGGGGTGAGCCGGTTGAGGGCCTCGCAGACCGCGACGTACGACTCGTACGGGGCCACCATGAAGCAGGTGTGGGTGAACCGCCCGGCCTGCGCGGCGACCCGTTCGGCGACGCGCGGGTTGGCGTTGCCGACGTTGGTGACGGCGATCCCGGAGCCGAAGTCGATCAGCGAGTTGCCGTCGGCGTCGACCACCACGCCGCCGCCCGCGTCCACCACGTACACCGGCAGCACGCTGCTCACCCCCGGGGCCACGGCCGCGGCGCGGCGCTCCTGGAGCTCGCGCGAGCGGGGACCGGGGATCTCGGTGACGACACGGCGTTCCTGGGGCAGGCGGTCCAGGCCGGCGGGCCCGTCGATGATCTGGCTGCTCATGGCGCGAACATAGGACGGCCCGGCCGTACGCTGAACCGTACGTCCCGGCGAAACGGGCCCGCCGGCCTGGACGGTCCGGCGATCCGGCCGCCGATCGTGGAAGGAGTCGCGAGGTGCCGCCCACCCTGCGCCAGGTGGCCGCGCTGCCCCAGCTCGGCCTGCGCCCGCTGACCGAGCTGCGGCGCGGCGTCACGGTGCGGTGGGTCGCGGTCAGCGAGCTGGAGGACCCCACGCCGTTCCTGGAGGGCGGCGAGCTGGTGCTGACCACGGGGATGCGGGTGACGGCCGAGGGCGCGGCCCGGTACGTGGCGCGGCTGGTGGACCGGGGCGTGGCCGGGCTCGGCTTCGCCGTCGGCGTCATCCATGAGGACGTGCCGCGCGAGCTGCTGGACCAGGCCCGCGAGCAGGGCCTGGCGCTGCTGGAGGTGCCGCGCCCCACCCCGTTCATCGCGATCGGCATGGCGGTCTCGCGGCTACTGGCCGCCGAATGGTACGGGGACGTCACCCGGTCGTCCCAGGCGCAGCGGGAGCTGACCCGGGCCGCCCTCAAGGGACCCGGCCCGCTGATCGCGCGGCTGGCGCGGGAGCTGGGCGGCTGGGCGCTGCTGCTGGACGCGTCCGGGGAGGTCAGGCATGCCGAGCCGGCCCGTGCCCGCCGCCGCGCCCCCGGCCTGGCCGGGGAGCTGGAACGGCTCAGGCGGACCCGCTCGTCCCGTCCGCGGCAGGGTGAGGCGCCCGCCAGCGTCGCGCTGTCCGGCGAGGACGGGCATGTCGTCGTCCAGGTCGTGGGGCTGGGCGGCAGGCCGCACGGCTTCCTGGCGGTCGGCACCGAGGATCCGCTGCCGCCGTCCGCGCACGCGATCGTGGGCGCGGCCGTCTCGCTGCTCACCCTCCAGACCGAGAGCCCGGGGACGCGGCGGCGGTTGCGCGCCGCGCTCGGCGGCCTGCTGCTCGGGCTGCCCCCGGACGTGGCGGCCGACGGCGTGCTGCCCGAACCGCCGGTCCGGGTACTGGCCTGCGCGGGCGGCGAGGCGGTGCTGGACGCGCTGGAGCTGGACCCGGCGGGCGAGCGCTGCCTCGCGGTGCCCCTGGACGACGGGCGCTGCGCGGTGATCGTCCCGGACCGGCTGGCCGGGCAGGTCACCGGGCTGGCCCGTGCGAGCGGCCCGGTCGGCGTCAGCGACCCGGTGGACGATCTCGGCTCGCCGGATCAGGGCCTCCCCTGGGCCCTCGTCCAGGCGGAACGGGCGCTGGTCGCGGCGCGGCGCGTCCGGGCCGGGCGCGACAGCCCGCACGGCGTCCTCCACCACGCCGACCTGCCGGGGCAGGGCCTGCTGGGCCTGCTCGACCCCGGCCTGGCGCAGGGCTTCGCCGAGTCGACCCTCGCGCCGCTGCGCGCGGAGGACCCGTCGCTGGTCGATTCGCTGCGGGCGTACCTGGCGGCCAACGGGCAGGGCGAGGCGGCCGCGCGCGCCCTCGGCGTGCACCGGCACACGCTGCGGACGCGGATGCGCAAGGCCGCCCGGCTGCTGGGCCGCGACCTGGACGATCCGGCGGTCCGGGCCGAGCTGTGGATCGCGCTCGCCGTGACGGACAGTCCGCACACCGCGATTGGCCATGCTGGAGGGTCGCGGAACGCTCCACCGGAGATAGCGTGAGGGTATGAACGCGACCCCCTTCTGGCTGGCCGGTCGGCCCGCGACCGGTGACGAGGAACTGACCGTTACCCACCCGTACGACGGCCGCGTCGTCGGGACCGCCGCCGTACCGACCCCGGAACAGGTCGAGGAGGCGGTCGCCGCCGCCCACGCGGTGCGCCGCGAAGCCGCCGCGCTGCCGCTGCACGTGCGCGCGGACGCGCTGACGCACGTGTCCAGGCGGCTGGCCGAGCGCTCCGAGGAGATCGCCCGGCTGATCACCGGTGAGAACGGCAAGCCGCTGCTGTGGGCGCGCGGCGAGGTGACCCGCGCCGTCGCCACCTTCCGGTTCGCCGCCGAGGAGGCCCGCCGCTGGAGCGGCACGACCCAGCGGCTCGACACCGACCCCGGCGCGGTCGGCCGGATGGCCTACATCGCCCGCGTGCCCCGCGGCCCAGTGCTGGGCATCTCGCCGTTCAACTTCCCGCTCAACCTGGCCGCCCACAAGATCGCCCCGGCGATCGCGGTGGGCACGCCGATCGTGCTCAAGCCCGCGCCCGCCACCCCGCTGTCGGCGCTGCTGCTCGGCGAGCTGCTGGCCGAGACCGACCTGCCCGAGGGCATGTTCTCCGTCCTGACCGTTCCCAACGACCGGGCCGGCGGGCTGGTCGAGGACCCGCGGCTCCCGATCGTGTCGTTCACCGGGTCGGTCCCGGTCGGCTGGTCCATCCGCGACCAGGTGCCGCGCAAGCACGTCACGCTGGAGCTGGGCGGCAACGGCGCGGCGGTCGTCCTGCCGGACGCCGACCTGGACTGGGCGGCGTCCAGGATCGGGCTGTTCTCCAACTACCAGGCGGGGCAGAGCTGCATCGCCGTGCAGCGCGTGTACGTCGACCGCTCCGTGTACGAGACGTTCCTGCCCAAGCTGGTCGAGGCGGTCAACGGCCTGGTCACCGGCGACCCCTGGGACGACAAGACCCAGGTCGGCCCGCTGGTCAGCCAGGACGCCGCCGAGCGCGTCGAGTCCTGGGTGAACGAGGCCGTCGAGGCGGGCGCCAAGGTGCTGACCGGCGGCACCCGCGACGGCGCCAGCTACGCCCCCACCGTGCTGGCCGACGTGCCCGCGGACGCCAAGGTGCAGAACCTGGAGGTCTTCGGCCCGGTCATGCTGGTCGAGCCCGTGGACGGCGTGGACGAGGCGTTCGAGAAGGTCAACGCGTCCTCGTTCGGGCTCCAGGCCGGGGTGTTCACCCGCGACCTCGACCTGGCCTTCCGCGCCCACCGCGAGCTGGAGGTCGGCGGCGTGGTGATCGGCGACGTGCCGTCCTATCGCGCCGACCAGATGCCCTACGGCGGTGTCAAGGAGTCCGGCGTCGGCCGCGAGGGCCTGCTCTACGCGATGACCGACTACACCGAAGAGAAGATCATGGTCCTCACCGGCCTCCCCCTGTGACCAGGCCGTTGATCGCGCTGCCCGCGCGTTTCTCGGAGTCGGCGTCGGCGCTGCGGTACCGGGCCGAGGTCGCCGCGCGGGCGCTCGTCGAGGCCGTGTGGCGGGGCGGCGGCGAGCCGTTCATCATGCATCCCGCCGACCCCGCCGAGGTGCCCGCACGGCTGGCGCGCTGCGACGGCGTCCTGCTGCCGGGCGGCGGTGACCTGCACCCGCGCCACTACGGCGCGGCGGAGGCGCACGAGGCGCTGTACGACGTCGACGAGGAGCAGGACGCCTTCGACCTGGCCGTGGCCGAGCACGCGCTGGCGTCCGGGCTGCCGACGCTGGCCGTGTGCCGCGGGCTGCAAGTCGTGAACGTGGTGCGCGGCGGGACGCTCCGCCAGCACATGGACAGCGCCCACCGCCACGTCGTCCACCCCGTCGCGGTCGAGCCCGGCACGCTCCTGGCCAAGACGATCGACGGCACCTCCGCCGCCGCGTCCTGCTACCACCACCAGGACATCGACGTCCTGGCCGACGGCCTCATGGTCACCGCCCGCGCCGCCGACGGGACGATCGAGGGCGTGGAGTACGCGGAGCCCGGTCCCGGCTGGTTCCTGGGCGTCCAGTGGCATCCGGAGGACACCGCCGCCACCGACCCCGCCCAGCAGGAGATCGTCACGACCCTCGTCCGGGCCTGCCGGTGAGCGCCGACAGGGCGTTTCCGATCGCGGCGGCGGCGCGGCGGCAGAACGCCTCCGGCTCGTCCGCCGCGTCCGGGCGCTCCTCGACCAGCTCGTCCACCAGCCCGTCGCTCAGCAGCTCGGACGCGCCGATCCGCTGCGCCACGGCCGCCTCGGCGGCCCGCCCGGCCGTCCGATACATGATCACGGAGGCGCCTTCGGGCGGCAGCGGGGCCAGCCAGGAGTGCCGCGCGGCCAGCACCCGGTCCGCCGGCAGCAGCGCCAGCGCCGCCCCGCCCGCCCCCTCGCCCATCAGCAGGCACACCGCCGGAACCGGCAAGGCGATCAGGTCCGCCATGCACCGCGCGATCTCTCCGGCCAGCCCGCCCTCCTCGGCCTCGGCCGACAGATCCGCCCCCGGCGTGTCCACCACGGTGACCAGCGGCAGCCCCAGCTCGCCCGCCAACCCCATCCCGCGCCGCGCCACCCGCAACCCCGCCGGTCCCAGCAGGTGCCCGCGGCGCTGGCTGCGCCGGTCCTGGCCGACCACGACACACGGGACACCTCCGAACCGCGCGAGGGCCAGGAGCAGACCGGGGTCGGCCTCGCCCTGACCCGTCCCCGACATGGGCGTGACCGTGTCCGCCCCGAACTTGAGCAGCTCCCGTACCCCGGGCCGCCCGTCCCTCCGGGCCCGCCCGAACACCTCCTGACCGTCCTCACCGCCTCCGGACGGGACCTCACGCCATGACGGCGTACGGACGCGCCGGGAGCCCACGGGGGGCGGCGAAGCGGGGCAGGGACGGGAGGCCAGGACCTCCAGGGCATCGGCGGCGATCTCGGGGAGGTCGTCGATGCCCACCACGGCGTCGATCAGGCCCTTCGCGAACAGGTTCTCCGCGACCTGGACGCCCTCCGGGAAGGGCTTGCCGTACAGCCCCTCGTACACGCGCGGGCCCAGGAAGCCGATCAGCGCGCCCGGTTCGGCGGCGGTCACATGCCCCAGCGAGCCCCAGGACGCGAACACGCCGCCCGTCGTGGGATGGCGCAGGTAGACCAGGTAGGGCAGCCCGGCGGCGCGGTGGCGGGCCACGGCGGCGGTGATGCGGGCCATCTGGACGAACGCGACCGTCCCCTCCTGCATCCGGGTGCCGCCCGAGGACGGCGCCGCGACCAGGGGAAGCCCCTCGGCGGTGGCGCGCTCCATCGCCGCGACGATGCGGTCCGCTGTCGCCACCCCGATCGACCCGGCCAGGAAGCCGAACTCCGAAACGACGTAGGCGATCCGCCGTCCCCGCAAAAGCCCCTCACCGGTGAGCACGGCCTCGTCGCACCCGCTGCGCTCTCGCGCCGCCGCGAGTTCCCGCGCGTACGCCGACCCCGGTTCCGCCACGGAACGGGGCTCCACATCCCACGATTGATGCTCGTCCAGCACCCGCCGCAGCAACTCACGAGCCCCGACACGCCCACCCGGCCCCACCATACGAACCTCCCTGGCCTCCCTGGACCAAGCATGCGCCCGCAACCCCACCTTGTGCCGCCCCGCGCTCACAGATCAGTACAGCGGGAGGCGGCAGATGAGGCGGGCACCGCCGGGGCCGTCGCCCACCACCAGGCTGCCGCCGTGTGCCTGGGCTATATCGCGGGAGATGGGGAGGCCCAGGCCCGTCCCGTCGTCGTCGGCGCGGCGGCCTTCGGGAAGCCGCAGGAAGCGCTGGAAGACGCGCTCGCGTTCCTCGGGCGGGATGCCGGGGCCGTCGTCGGCGACCATGAGGAGGGCGTCCCGGTCATCGGTCCCGACCGCGACCCGGATCTGGCTCTCGGCGTGCCGTTCCGCGTTGTCGAGCAGGTTGGTGAGCAGGCGGACCAGGTGGGAGCGGGTGGCGAACACCACCACCGCGTCGGCGACCCGCACGTCGATCGGCACGCGCCCGGCACGCCGCGCGATCTCGGTCTCGACCAGCTCCCCCAGGTCGATCTTCTCCTGCTCGGCCCGCACGCCGGCCTCCAGCTTGGCGAGGACCAGCAGGTCCCGGACGATGAGCTGCAGCCGGTCGGCGCTCTCCAGGGCGGCGCGGGCCACCGTGGGCCAGTCCTCGTCCTCCGGGTGCTCCAAGGCCACCTCCAGCCGGGTCCGCAGGCCGGTCAGAGGGCTGCGGAGCTCGTGGGACGCGTCGGCGACGAAGGCGTGCCTGCGTTCGGCCATCCGCTCCAGGTGCTCCAGCGTCACGTTCACGGATCTGGCCAGCTCGGCGACCTCGTCATGGCTCGGCGGGACGCTGACGCGACATTCGCCGGGTTTGTCGGCGATCTCCTTCAGTTCCCGGCTCATCACCTGGACGGGACGCAGCGCGCCGCCGACCGTGCCCCAGAGGATGCGGGCCACCGCGCCGAGCGCGACCGCGAACCCGATCCCCAGTGCCAGATCGAGCGCCATGCCGCCGCGGTCCAGGGACGCCGCCGCGTAGATGCCCAGGGCGCCCAGGACCAGCAGCGCGCCCGCGACCGCGGTGGCGACGGCCGTGAGACGCGCCCGCATCGACCACCGTGACGGAGTCCACCGCACGATCGGACTCATCATCCCGGTCGCCCTCCCATCCTTGCCACGCCGGCGTGCTCGCGCGGTGTTCACCGGTCCTGGGGGTCGGCGGCGGGGACTCTGATACCTCCGCTAGGACGGGTTGTAACCCTCCCATTGCCGGACGAAACCCTGATCTGCCGGATGATGGGAGCAACCACGAACGAATTCACGGTGAGAGCGGCTTCGCGTCACCGTACCGGCGGCGCGGATCACGCTTGCACCAAGGCGAATCGAGCGGGGCGAAATGGGTAGAGGGGGCGCAGCGGCAGAAAAGGATCGATGCCCGCGCGGAACGGCGCCTCCCACCCCTGGGGTACCGACCGCGCGGACATCGCCTTCGGTGCCGCCAACCACCCTGGACACCCGCGCGCCGAGGAGGATCCGACGGGAGCCGGGCGGTTGCCGAACTGGTCATTACTGTGCCGTGCCCGCGTGCCATCGGGGCTACATCGACGTGACGAACACGTTTCATACGATCCGTGTTCATAGGGCACCATACTGTGCACGATCATCGGGGGACAGGCTGGACCGAAGGCCCTGGAAGGGGGCGAGGAGTACTTCATGGAAGGGCACCTCAGCGGAGCCCCGGCCGGTGACGTCCGCCCCCTCGACGACGTGCGGCCGCTGGAAGCGGGCGACCCCCGGCTGGTGGGCGGCTACACCCTGCTCGGCCGGATCGGCTCGGGCGGCATGGGAACGGCCTACCTCGGGCACGCCCCCGGCTCCGACGACCGGGTGGCGGTGAAGACCATCCACCCGCACCTGGCCGCCGACGCCGCGTTCCGTCAACGGTTCCGGGACGAGGCGGTGCTGGCGGGCCGGGTCGCCTCGTTCTGCACGGCCCGTGTCCTGGCGCACGGGGAGGAGGACGGCCTCCCCTACATCGTCAGCGAATACGTCGGCGGAGTATCGCTCCAACGCCGGATCGCCACAGGTGGGCCGCTGCCGGGCGCCGAGGCGTACGGCGTGGCGGTGAGCGTGATGTCGGCGCTGGCCGCGATCCACTCCGCCGGGCTGGTCCACCGCGATCTCAAGCCCGCCAACGTGATGCTCACGCTCTCCGGATGCCGCGTGATCGACTTCGGCATCGCCCGCTCCCAGGACGCCCCGGCCGCGCCCGGCACCCTCACCTCGGCCGGCACCGTCCTCGGCACCCCGGGATGGATGGCCCCCGAAGTGCTCGGCGGGGAGCAGGCCACCCCGGCGTCCGACATCTTCACCTGGGGCTGCCTGATCGCGTACGCGGCGACCGGCCGGATGCCGTTCGGGGACGGCGACCCGGCCGCGGTCGCGCTCCGCGTGATCCGCGACGAGCCGAGACTGGACGGGCTGCCCGTCCCCCTGCTCCTCGCCGTACGGTCGGCGCTGGCCAAGCGCCCCGAGGACCGCCCTTCGGCGTCCGATCTGCTGCTCGCCCTGGTCCAGCAGTGCGGGCCGCCCTCCGCCCACGACGGCACCGCGAAGATCATCCCCCTGGCCGCCCCGGCCGCCGGGCGTCCGGGCGGGGACGACGAAGGGCCGGACACCGTGGCCTTCACCGTGCTCCGGCATGTCGGGGCGCGCTCGACCACCCGTGCCCGCGTCCTGGCGGGAGCCGCCGCTGCCGCCGCGGTCCTCCTGCTGGGCGGTCTCGTCGCGAGCCTTACCGGAGATGGCGGCGGCTCCCCCACCTCGCCTCCGCCGCCCTCAGCGCCCGCCACGACCGCGCCCGCCTCCGTGCCCGGCCACGGTCACTGAGCCACCGCGACGGCCGGGCGGGCCGGGTCAGGAGCGCCAGATCAGGACGAGGGCGCAGTCGTCGTCGCGGGTCGCGGCCATCGTCTGGACCAGTTCCTTCGCGCCGCTGCGGAAGCCCTCCGGGACGAGCCGTTCGGCCTCGCCCAGCAGCCGGTCGATCCCGGCGTCCAGGTCCTGGCCCGGGGACTCCACCAGGCCGTCGGTGTAGAGCAGCAGCGCGTCCCCCGGGCCGAGCCTGCCGTGCTCGGGGACGCAGCGCAGGTCGGGCACCACGCCCAGCACGACGCCCTTGGCCGAGCCGACCCGCCAGGTGCCGGTGCCCGCGTCGAACTGGACGGCCGGAGGGTGGCCCGCCGACTCGATCGTGTACTCGCCGGTCTTGAGGTCCAGGACGAGATGGACGGCGGTGACGAAGCCCTCGTCCCAGCTCTGGCGCTGCAGATAGGTGTTGCAGGCGGGCAGGAAGCGATCGGGCTGGAGCGATCCAAGCAGCCCACCGAACGCCCCGGACAGCATCAAGGCGCGTGTTCCGGCATCCGTGCCCTTGCCGGACACGTCCACCAGCGCGACCTCCAGTCTCTCATCATCGGAGGCGGAGACGACGAAGTCGCCCCCGAAGGAGGAGCCGCCCGCCTGGAGCAGGACCACCTGGGAGTCCCAGCCCTCCGGAAGGGCGGGCATCTCGCCCTGGCGGCGCAGCCGGTCGCGCAGCTCCAGCAGCATCGAATCGCCCCGCAACCCCTGGACGCCCAGCTTCTGCCGGGTACGGGCCAGGGTCAGGGCGAGGACCGCCGCGACCGCCATGGTGGCGATGAGGCCGGGACCGACCTCCCTGGTGTCCTTCCAGTCGTTGTAGGCGATCATGGCCGCGACCAGCCCGAGCAGGATGCCCAGGCTGCGGACCTTCAACAGCAGGCCGCCGCCCAGAACGGTCAGCACGAGCGCGCTCGGCGGCGCCCAGGCCCGCGAGACGGGCGAGATCAGCCCGATCGCCAGGGTCAGCAGCGCGAGCGCCGCGAACACGTACCGGTCACGGGCCAGGTTGCCACGCCTGAGCCACTGGTAGATCCGCACCAGGACGGGGATCCGGCGCAGGAACGCACGGACCCCCGGAGGGAGCAGGTGGACCAGACGTTGCAGCATGACTCCGGCACTGTATCGAGCATCCACACCAACCGCGCGCATACGTGCGAGCGATCATCTTCTTGCGGCGGGCCCCGTCAGTTCGGGCAAGGGGCGGCCACCGGGACGTGGACGGTGGTGGTCTTGCCTCCCGTCCGAACCTGAAGGGGCACGCAGGCGGGCGCGTCGAGGGAATACCCGCCTGGGAAGACCAGCCACGTGCCGGAGCCCCGCTCAGGTGCGGGGCAGGGTGGGATGTGCAGTTCGGTCGCGTTCCGGCCGCCGGGGCGGCCTGCAACTTGGACGTCAGGTCCAGGCCCACCACGCCGAGGACACCGGCATGCGGGCTGGTCGGGGACGGCGCGGTGTCGATGGGATCGGAGCAATCGAGCGTCCGCTTCCCAGGTGGTGCGGGGCGGGGATCCGAACGGGCGGGAACGCTGGGTGCCACGGGGTCCGTGCAGGCGGTCGCGTTGCACAGCGCGATCACCGCGGTGATTCGGAGAATGGTCCGCACGGGCCTCTTCGCCCTGTTCGTCATGGAGGCCCTGTTCGTCATGGAGGACACTGTCACACAGGTCCGAAGGTGCGCTGACACCCCGAAGGTGTGCAGGCCGGAACGAAAGGCGGGTCATGGGACAGCCTGGTATGCGGATCACGGTGGACGCGGCCATGCGGGCGCGGGACGTCTCGCGACCCCGCCAGGACGGCGCCGAGGCCGCCACGCCCCGGCCCGCGGCGTCCACCGACCAGCCCGAGACGGGCAAGCGGGGCAAGGCCGCCAAGAACGAGCGGCGCCGCCTCGACAAGCGCGGAGGACGCAAACCGCCCCAGGCCGAGCCCCGCTGACCCGAGCCCGCCACCGCTCAGGACGAGCCCGGGATCCTGCCCGTGCGCTCGTACTCGCTCAGCATGTCGATCCGGCGGGTGTGGCGCGGTTCCTTCGAGTACGGCGTCTCCAGGAACAGCCGGACGAACTCCGTCGCGGTGTCGAGGTCGTGCTGGCGGGCGCCGAGGCTGATGACGTTGGCGTCGTTGTGCTCGCGGGCGAGCCTCGCGGTGTCGGCGTTCCAGACCAGAGCGGCCCGGATCCCCTTCACCTTGTTGGCCGCGATCGCCTCGCCGTTCCCCGATCCGCCGATCACGATGCCCAGCGTGCCCGGCTCCCCGGCGGTGCGCTCGGCGGCGCGCAGCACGAACGGCGGGTAGTCGTCGGCGGCGTCGTACTCCAGCGCCCCGCAGTCCACCGGTTCGTGGCCGTTCGCCTTCAGCCAGCCGACCAGGTGCTCCTTCAGCTCGAAGCCGGCATGGTCGCATCCGAGAAACACGCGCATGGGGACATCCTTGCAGGCTCACCCGCGGCGGCTCACCCGGGGACCGGCACGGGGAAGCGGAAGCCGTGGTCGACCTGCGCCTCCAGATCCTCGCCCACCGCGCGGTTGGCCCAGCTCCGGGCGTTCTTGATATGGAACTCCACGGCCTGGCGGCGGTAGCGGTCCCAGTCGCGCTCGGGTTCGCGGGCGTCGACGGCCGCGAGCATCGCGTCCAGCGCCGCCTTGTTGGACGCCTCCAGCTCGGCGTCGTCGCGCCCCTGCTCCAGCGCCCTGACGGCCGCCGACTGGCCGAGCCAGGTCAGCAGGTCGTCGCCGACGTGCTCGCGCAGGTAGGCCACGTCGGCCTCGCCCTGCACCTTGTTGCCGACGACCGCGATGGCGACCTCGTAGTCGCGGGCGTACTCGGTGTACTGGCGGTACACCCCGACGCCCTTCCTGGTGGGCTCGGCGACCAGGAACATCAGGTCGAAGCGGGTGAACAGCCCGGACGCGAAGGTGTCGGCGCCGGCGGTCATGTCGACGACGACGTACTCGGCGGGGCCGTCCACGAGGTGGTTGAGGTAGAGCTCGACGGCGCCGGTCTTGGAGTGGTAGCAGGCCACGCCCAGGTCGTCGTCGTTGAACGGGCCGGTGGCCAGCAGCCGCACGCCGCCGACGTCCACGCCCAGCGCGTGCACCGGGTCGTCGCCGCGGACCCGTAGCAGCCGCGACCCGGCGCCGGGCGGGGTCGTCTTGACCATGGCGGACGCGGAGGAGATCCGCGGGTTGTCGCCGCGCAGGTACTCCTTGATCTCCGGCAGCCGGTCGCCCAGCGCGGGCACGGCCGCGGCCGTCTCGTCGTCGAGCCCGAGCGCGGCGCCCAAGTGCTGGTTGATATCGGCGTCGATGGCCACCACCGGAAGGCCCCGCGCCGCCAGGTGCCTGACGAACAGCGACGACAGCGTGGTCTTGCCGCTGCCGCCCTTGCCGACGAATGCAACCTTCACAAAATGCCCCGTTTCGGATATGAAAACCGTTGCCATTTCCAGTAGTCAACTCTCCCCGACCGCCGCCCTCCGGCGCAAGCGGAAACGCACGGTACACACGGGAACGCACACCCGCGCGGGGCAAGGCGGGTGTGCGGCGCTCAGAGCCGGGCCGCGGCGGACGGGTCGAACCCGAAGGGCAGTTCGAGGCGATGGGCGGCCAGCAGCTCACCATCGGCCAGCAGCTCCGGCGTGGGGGCGTCGGCCGCGATCACGCCGCCGGACAGGATCAGCGAGCGCGGGCACAGTTGCGCGGCGTACGGGAGGTCGTGGGTGACCATCAGCACCGTCACGTCCAGCGAGAGCAGGATCTCGGCCAGCTCGCGGCGGCTGGCCGGGTCCAGGTTGGACGACGGCTCGTCCAGGACCAGGATCTCCGGCTCCATCGCCAGGACGGTCGCCACGGCCACCCGGCGCCGCTGCCCGAAGCTGAGATGCTGCGGCGGGCGGCCGGCGACCTCCAGCATGCCGACCCGGCGCAGCGCGTCCTCCACCCGGCGGTCCAGTTCGGGGCCGCGCAGACCCAGGTTGGCCGGGCCGAACGCGACGTCCTCGCGGACGGTCGGCATGAACAGCTGGTCGTCCGGGTCCTGGAACACGATCCCGACCCGGCGGCGGATCTCCCGCAGCGACTCCCTGTCCTTGGGATCGACCCGGAGGCCGCCGACCCGCACCTCGCCCAAGCCGCCGTGCAAGATGCCGTTGAGATGCAGGACCAGGGTCGTCTTGCCCGCCCCGTTGGGCCCCAGCAACGCCACCCGCTCTCCCCTGGCGATGGTGACGTCCACGCCGTACAGGGCCTGGGTGCCATCGGGATAGGCGTACGCGAGGCCGCGTACCTCCAGGGAAGGGGTCATGGGGTCATCCAAGCGGCAAGGGCGACCAGCCCGGCACTCAGGGGCAGCGCAGAGGCCATCCCCCACTGCGCTGCGGTCGCGCCGACCTCGTGCAGGACGGGCATGCGGCCGTCATAGCCGCGGCTCACCATCGCCAGGTGCACCCGCTCGCCGCGTTCGTACGACCGCAGGAACAGCGCGCCCAGCGACCGGGCCAGCACCCCCGCGTGCCGCAGGTCGCGGGCCTCGAAGCCGCGCGCGGCGCGGGCCAGCTTCATCCGGCGCAGCTCCCCCACCACGACGTCGCCGTACCGGAGCATGAACCCGGCGATCTGCGTGATCAGCTGCGGCATGCGCAGCCGCTCGATGCCCAGCAGCAGCATCCGCGGCTCCGTGGTCGCCGCCAGCAGGACGGACGCCATCACGCCGAGGGTGCCCTTGGCCAGGATGTTCCAGGCGCCCCACAGGCCGTGCCGGCTCAGTTCCAAGCCGCCGAGCACGGTGACCTTGTCACCGGTAGCGACGAACGGCATCAGCAGCGCGAACGCCACGAACGGCACTTCGATCAGGGTGCGGCGCAGCACCACCCCGTACGGGACCCGCGCCACGGCGGCGACGACGGCCAGCAACACCGCGTACACCGCGAACGCCCAGATCCGCTCGCGCGGGGTGGCCACGACGACCAGCACGAACGCCAGTAGCGCCACCAGCTTGCATTGCGGCGGGAGCCGGTGCACCGGCGAGGTTCCAGGGACGTAGAGCCGGTGCACATGGCGATGCCCCACCTAGCCGTCCTTCAAGGGAGAGGAGCCCACGGTGCCCAGGGCCTCGTCCTGGGCGGGCCCGCGGCGGCGCAGGACCCAGAACAGGCCGCCGCCCAGCGCCAGCACGGCGGCGACACCGATCACGCCGGACAGCCCGCCCGACAGACGCTCGCTGTCCACGCCCTTCACGCCGTAGTCGCCCAGGGGCGAGTCCTTGAGGGCATGGTCCTTCTCCTGGGCGTTGATGCCCTTGTCCTGCGCGACCTTCTCCAGGCCGTCGGGCTTCGAGCTGGCGTAGTAGCTGACGAACCCGGCCAGGACGACCGTCACCAGCAGGGCGGCGAGGAAGAAGCGCTTGGTGCTCATGACGGGTTGTCCAGGGGCTCGGCGGAGAGGGCGGCGGGCGTGCCGGCGGCGGCGGTGCGCAGCGTCACCGGCTTGATCAGGTCGCGCGCCCCGTACACCAGGTCCGGGCGGACGGCCAGCACGCTGGACACCGCGAACGACGTGATCAGCGCCTCGCCGATCCCGATCAGCAGATGCACGCCGACCATGGCGGCGGCGACCGTCCCGATCGGGATGTCGGTCGTGCCGCCGAGCGCGTAGATCAGCGTGAAGGCCAGGGCGGAGGCGGGCACCGACACCGCCGCCGCCGCGAACGCCGCCCCGCTCGCCGCGGGACGGGTCTTGGGCAGGACGCGCAGCAGCGACCGGAACAGGCCGTACCCGACGGGGACGGTGACCAGGGCCATCAGCGTGATGTTGACCCCCAGGGCGGTGAGCCCGCCGTCGGCGAACAGCAACGCTTGCAAGAGCAACACGACCGAGACGCACAGCACACCCGCGTACGGGCCGACCAGTATCGCGGCCAGCGTCCCGCCGAGCAGATGCCCGCTCGTCCCGGAGGCGACCGGGAAGTTCAGCATTTGCGCTGCGAACACGAAGGCGGCCGTCAGCCCGGCCAGCGGAGCGGTGCGGTCGTCCAGTTCCCTGCGCGCGCCGCGCAGGGAGACCGCGACGCCCGCGACCGCCATGGCCCCTGCCACGAGCGACACCGGTGCGTCGATGAATCCATCCGGTACGTGCACGTCACCCACCAATCCTGCCGATTCGACTCGACGGGACCAGTGTGCGGGCAGATCGGTGGCAACTGCAAGTCAGTCGCAATAGCCGGTGCCTCGCAGCCGACGGCGGGGCCCCTGGCCCGAAGCGGCCGTACGGCAGGGACCGTCCCCGGAGGCCGGGCCGGGCGGGTCAGTCGAAGATGGGGTCCCTCGTCCTGGTGCGCTTCAGCTCGAAGAACCCGTCGGTGCTCGCCACCGCCAGGACCCCGTCCCACAGCTTCACGGCGGCCTCGCCGCGCGGGATCGGGGTGACGACGGGACCGAAGAAGGCGCTGCCCTCCACCTCGATCACCGGGGTGCCGACCTCCTGGCCGACCTTGTCGATCCCGACCTTGTGGGACGCGCGCAGGGCCTCGTCGTACTCGGTGGAGTCGGCGGCCTCGGCCAGGTCCGGGTCCAGGCCCGCGGCCTCCAGGGCGGCGGCCAGCGTCGCCTTCTCCCTGGGCTGCTTCTCGTGGTGGAAGCGGTTGCCCAGCTCGGTGTAGAGCCGCTCCAGGACCTCCGAGCCGTACTTCTGCTCGGCGGCGATGCACACCCGGACCGGCCCCCACGCCTGCTTCAGGAATTCCCGGTACTGCTCGGGGATGTCCTTGTTCTCGTTCAGGACGGCCAGGCTCATCACATGCCAGCGCGGCTCGATCGGGCGCAGCGCGGCGACCTCGTGCACCCAGCGGGACGTGATCCACGCCCAGGGGCACAAGGGGTCGAACCAGAAGTCCACGGGGGTGCGCGGCGTGTCTGAAGACAAGAGGGTCCTCCTTAGACCGGTCAATGTCACTCACGGGCAACCCAGAGATCCGCATCACCATTCCCGGCGATTCCGGGCTCGTTCCCCGTTTTGCCCACACCGGCCGTGCCGCCCCGCCCTAACGAGGAGCCCCCTTGGTAGACATGGAACGACACCTTTCGGGACAGCCAAGGAGTACATGTGGCAGGCAACCTCACGCGCGACGAGGCGCGGGAACGGGCCAGGCTGCTCACGGTCAGCGAGTACGCCGTCGACCTGGACCTCACCACGGGCGACGAGCGGTTCGGCTCCACCACCGTGATCAGGTTCGGCTGCGCCGAGCCCGGCGCGTCGACCTTCGTCGACCTGCACGGGGCCGTGGTGCGGGAGGTCACCCTCAACGGGACCGCGCTGGACCCCTCCGGTTATGACGCCGAGAAGGGCCGGATCCCTCTGCCGTCCCTGGCCGAGTCCAACGAGCTGCGCGTCGTCGCGGACTGCGCCTACTCGCGGTCGGGTGAGGGATTGCACCGGTTCGTGGACCCGGTCGACCAGAACGTGTACCTCTACACGCAGTTCGAGACGGCCGACGCGCACCGGATGTACGCGTGCTTCGACCAGCCGGACCTCAAGGCCACCTTCGAGTTCACCGTCAAGGCGCCCGGGGACTGGCAGGTCGTCACCAACGAGGCCCCCGACGGCCGCGACGAGGCGGAGGACGGCGGCCCCGTCATCTGGCACTTCCCGCCCACCCCGAAGGTCTCCACCTACATCACGGCCCTGATCGCGGGCCCGTACCACAAGGTGACCGACGAGTACCGGCGCGCGGACGGCACCTCGATCCCCCTCGGCGTGTACTGCCGCGCGTCGCTGGCCGAGCACCTGGACGCGGACGCCATCGTGGAGGTGACCCGGCAGGGCTTCGCGTTCTTCGAGGACGTCTTTGACCGCCCCTACCCGTTCGCCAAGTACGACCAGCTGTTCGTGCCCGAGTTCAACGCCGGCGCGATGGAGAACGCCGGAGCCGTCACGTTCCTGGAGGACTACGTCTTCCGGTCGCGGGTCACCGACGCCGCCTACGAGCGGCGCGCGGAGACGATCCTGCACGAGATGGCGCACATGTGGTTCGGCGACCTGGTCACCATGCGCTGGTGGGACGACCTGTGGCTGAACGAGTCGTTCGCCACGTACATGAGCGTGCTGTGCCAGGCCGAGGTCACCAAGTGGAACGGGTCGTGGACCACGTTCGCGAACCTGATGAAGGCGTGGGCGTACCGGCAGGACCAGTTGCCCTCCACCCACCCCATCTCGGCCGACATCCCCGACATCCGGGCGGTGGAGGTCAACTTCGACGGGATCACCTACGCCAAGGGCGCCAGCGTGCTCAAGCAGCTGGTGGCCTATGTCGGCCGCGACAACTTCCTTGAGGGGGTGCGGCGGTACTTCCAGCGGCACGCCTGGGGCAACACCGTCCTGACCGACCTGCTGGACGCGCTGGAGGAGACCTCGGGACGCGACCTGGAGTCGTGGTCCAAGGAATGGCTGGAGACGGCGGGCGTGAACACGCTGCGCCCCTCCTACGAGGTGGACGCCGACGGCGCCTTCACCTCGTTCGCCGTCCTCCAGGAGGCCAAGTCCGAGTACCCGACGCTGCGCTCGCACCGCATCGCGATCGGCCTGTACGACCGCACCGAGGAGGGCATCGTCCGGCGGGACCGGGTCGAGCTGGACATCGTCGGCGCCCGCACCGAGGTGCCCGCCCTGGTGGGGCGCGAGCGTCCCGACCTGGTGCTGGTCAACGACGACGACCTCACCTACGCCAAGATCCGGCTGGACGACACGTCCCAGCGGACCCTCGTCCAGGGGATCGGCGACATCAAGGAGGGCCTGCCGCGGGCGCTGTGCTGGTCGGCGGCCTGGGACATGACCAGGGACGCGGAGATGGCCACCCGCGACTACGTCAAGCTGGTCGTCAGCGGCATCCGGGGCGTCACCGACATCTCGGTGGTGCAGACGCTGCTGCGTCAGGCCCGTACCGCCGTGCAGCAGTACGCCGACCCGGCCTGGCGGCCCGAGGGCCTGCGGCTCATGGCCGACGCGCTGCTCGAACTGGCCGAGGAGGCCGAGCCCGGCTCGGACTTCCAGCTCGCCTACATCCAGGCGTTCGCCTCGGTGGCGGTGACCGACGACCACCTGGACCTGCTGGCCGGGCTGCTGGACGGCTCGAAGGTCATGGAGGGGCTCAAGGTCGACACCGACCTGCGCTGGGCGCTGCTGCGCCGCCTGGTGGTGATGGGACGCGCGGGCGAGGCGGAGATCGCCGCCGAGGCCGAGCGGGACCCCACCGCGGCCGGAGAACGGCACGCGGCGGCCTGCCGCGCGGCCATCCCGACCGCCGAGGCCAAGGCCGCGGCATGGGACCGCATCATCGGCGGCGAGCTGCCCAACGCGGTGTTCCGGGCGACGCTGGGCGGGTTCGTGGAGCCCGACCAGGCCGAGCTGCTCGTCCCGTACGCCGACCGGTACTTCGCCGAGGTCGGCCGCATCTGGAAGGAGTGGAGCAGCGACATGTCCCAGACGTTCGCCGAGGTGGCCTACCCCTTCCTGGTCGTGGAGCAGTCCACGATCGACCGCACCGAGTCCTACATCGCCGAGAGCGACCCCCCGGCCGCCTTGACCCGCCTGCTGTCGGAGGGACGCGACGGCGTGGCGCGTGCCCTGAGGGCCCGCCGCAAGGACGCCGAGGCCGCGCGCTAGGAGAAAGGGGCGCTGTAAGGGCGCTCTACGAAAGGGGCGATGGAGGAGCCGCGGGAACAGGCCCGTGGCAGGGTGGAGGCGTGGAGACTGCGCGGGAAGTACTGACGGCGCTTGCGCGCAGACACGCCTTCGGTGACATCGCGGCTCTGGTCGCCTCCGGCTTCCGGGTGGACGGTGAGTCCACCCGGGTCGCGGCGTTGTGCGCGTTCGGGCAGCGCGTCTTGGACTTGGACGCCGAGGACTTCGGCATGCCCGAGGAGGCAGGGGAAGTCCCCAAGGACCTCTTGGACCGGGCGCGCGCAAGCCGGATGCCCCAGGCCCCGCGTGAACGGCCACGCGGGGCCCTGGGCAGCCTGCGGCCCGCGTACGCGCTGCTGCTGGAGGTCGTGGAGATCCGCTGGCACAGGCGGGAGATGGCCGCCCTCGTCGCCGCCCTGCACATCGCCGGCGAGTACCTGCCGATGCTGGCCTGGGAGCCCGTCCTGGGCCATGCGGGCGACCCGGCCCGGCTGGGTGAGTCGGTCTCCGGGCCGGGCAGCCGGTTCGGTGTGCCCATCGAACCCGGTGCCGCACGCAGGTGCGACCACACCCGTCCCGAGCGCTCGGCCTGTGAACGCAGCCTCCGCGTCGCCAACGAGCCGCCCCCGGGTTGGCGTGCCTACCTGGACCGGCAGCACAGCCAGGTGTCCAAGGCCCTGGGTGACTGCGCCGCGCGCTGCCGCACCCCCTGCTCGGTCATGAGCCGCCTGGACGGCCGCGTACGCGCCGATCTGGAGGAGCGCTGCAAGCTGGCGGTCGAGTTCACCGACGGCGCCCTGGTCAAGCTGCGGCACGCGGCGCCCGTCGGGCATGGCTTCGGGGTGCCGTCGCCCGAGGAGGTCCAGACGGCCTGGTCGCGTTCGCAGTCGTCGCTGCGCCGCCACCGCCTGGGCAAGGCCGCCCTGGCGGACGCCGACGCCGACACGTTCCCGCTCCCCGGCCTACCAGCGGTGTTCTCCGCCATAGGCGCCGCCGACATCACCCCGGACGACCTCCTGGAAGACGTGTCGTCCAGGCTGACCGCCGCGCTTTCCTAACCTGAGGGTGGCTGGAACGGAGCCAGAGAGGTCTCCAGCATGGGAACGCTTGGGAGGTCCTCAAGGAAGATGGGCTCGCCCTCTGGATCTCCCAGCGGAATGCGCCAGTTGGGGTACTCGTCGGTGGTGCCCGGCTGGTTCTGGGTGCGCCGCTCCCCCACGGCGTCGGCCAGGGACACCCCAACCAGGCGGGACGGTGTGTAGGCGAGGAAGGCGTGCAACGCGGCCGTGACCTCCGCGTCGTGGTCGGTGGAGCCTTCCTTGAGCGCGTCCAGGATCTCCTCGGGCGTGGTGTCCAGCAACTCCTCCTCGTGCAGGAGGCGCAGCCAGTCCGCCAGCTGCCTTGCGTGGTCGGCCGTCTCCTCCTCCACGGGACGGGTCAGCAGGCCCAGGCGTTCGCGCAACTCGATGTGGTCGCCGTGCAGGAAGCCCGCGATAGGCGGCATGTCGTGCGTGCTGACCGTGGCCAGGGACGACTCCCGCCAGTCCTCCGGCTTCTTCGGACGGCCCTCGGCGTCCCGCTCGAACCAGAGCAGCGACGTCCCCAGCACGCCCCGTTCGGCGAGGTCGTCTCGTACCTCGGGTTCGACCGTGCCCAGGTCTTCGGCCACCACGACGGCCCCCGCCTGGGCCGCCTCCCAGACGAGCGTGGAGAGCATCGCCTCGCGGTCGTAGTACACGTAGGTGCCCTCATCCGCGGACGCGCCCTCCGGCACCCACCAGAGGCGCGAGATCTGCATGGCATGGTCGAGACGCAGACCGCCCCCATGGCGCAGCGCCGCGGCCAGCATCCCCCTGAAGGGAAGGTAGGCGGCATCGGCCAGGCGGCCCGGGTGCCAGGGTGGCTGGCCCCAGTTCTGCCCCTTCTGGTTGAACTCGTCCGGGGGCGCGCCCACGCTCATCCCCGGCGCGAACATCGGCCGGTACATCCAGGCGTCGGCGCTGCCCGGATGAACACCGACCGCCAGGTCGTGCACGATGCCGATGGGCATCCCCGACTCACGCGCCGCCGCCTGGGCCTCCGCGAGCTGCTCGTCGAGCTGCCATTGGAGCCAGGCGTGGAACTCGACGCGGTCTTCGAGGCGCTTGGCGGCATGCGCGACGGCCGGATTCTCGGCGTCCCGCAACTCGTGGGGCCAGCGCCGCCAGTCCGCGCCGTGCTCCTCGCTCAGCGCGCTCCACGTGGCGAAGGCCGTCAAGGGCGCTCCCTCGCGATGGCGGTACCACTCGTAGGCGCGCTGCCGTTCGGCGCTGCGCGGCACGGCGAAGAGGATTTCGAGGGCCTCCCGCTTGGCCTCCCATGCGGCGTCCCTGTCGAGGAGGGCGCCTCCTTCACGGCCGGTCCCGTCACGCGGCTTGGCCTTGGTGGCGAGGACGGAGATGCGCTCGCGATCCCTCGCAGGCAGGGCCGCGTACTCAGGGACGTCCTCCACCCTCAGGTACAGGGGGCTGGCGAAACGGCGGCTCATCGGCGAATACGGGGACGGCCCTATAGGGGTGACGGGTTCGGTGGCGTGAAGCGGGTTGACCAGGATGAACCCCGCGCCCAGGTCACGGCCGCTCCACGACGCCAGCTCCGTCAGGTCGTGCAGGTCGCCGATCCCCCACGACTCCTTGGACCGGACCGAGTACAGCTGCGTCGTGAACCCCCACGCCCTGGACGGAACCTCAAGGCGCGCGGGAGTGAGCAGCAAGGGCGCGCTCTCCTCACGCCACTGGCTGCGGACCCTGACACGTACGCGATGCCAGCCGTGCGGCGTCCCAGGCGGCAGGTAGTACTGCTTCAGCAGGCCGTCGCGTGTACGGACGCTCGTGGCATGGAGCTGGACCGACCCGCGGTCGGCCATGTCCAGCCACACCTCGTCCGGCCCGCGCGCACCCCACGGGATCTGGAGGGCCTCCCTGCGTCCCGCCCGCTGGAACAGGATCGGGGGCAGCAGGCGGTTGCGCTTCTCCTCCTCCACCCTGGCCAAGGTCTCGCGCACCGCCGCAGGAGTGGAGACGTCCGCCCCCAGCGCGGTGAGCACCGCCCTGAGGGTGTCGTCGGACACCTCGGTCTCCTGGCCCCGCCAGTCGGTGTAGCGTGTCGCCACCCGATGCTCCTGGGCCAGCCTGTTCAGTTCCGCATCAGCCACGCTCTGACCATGCCCCTTAGTCCGTGCCCCCTATTACGCAATACCCGTGTACGAGGCCCTTTCTCATGTACGTCGCCGACCGTCCCTGGGTTGTGCCTGCGCCAGGTCACTCGTCCCAGATCGGAGGCTTGCGGTCGATCCAGGGGCGGGCCTCTTCGAGCTGCGCGGACAGCGAGATGAGCGTGGCCTCGCCCCCCAGGCGCCCCGCGAGCATCACGCCGATGGGAAGCCCGTCGGCGTTCCAGTACAAGGGCACGTTGACCGCGGGCTGCCCGGACACGTTGTAGACCGCGCAGAACGGCGTGAAGTGCTTCTGCCGCTCGAAGTTCTCCGCGGGCTCCTGATCGTGGAAGTACCCGATGGGCACGGGCGGCTGAGCGAGGGTCGGGTGCAGGATCGCGTCGAACTCGTTCATCACCGGGAACGCGCTGCGCAGCGCGGACTGCAACATCGCGTGCGCGCGGAGCAGCTCCGGCCCGCTCGTCGCGTCGCCCTTAGCACGCAACCACCGGGTGAGCGGCTGCAGAAGCTCCTCCTGCGAGGGATCGACCGGCGTCAGCGTCGCCATCACCCCCCACAGCGTCTCGAAGATGGGGACGAGCGCGGCGTCCATCACCGGAGGCAGTTCCACCACCTCGTGACCCAGCTCCTCAAGGAGCGCCGACGCCTCCTCGTACGCCGCGACGCAATCGGGGTGAACCTCCGCCCCGGGCACCACCGGTTCGCGGCTCCGAGCGATCCGCAGACGGCCCGGCGGGCGGTCGGCCGCCTCCAGGTAGGTCCCCTCCGTGGGCGGCGCCATGTAGAGGTCTCCGGGCATCGGACGGGCCATCACGTCCAGCAGCAGCGCCGCGTCCCGCACCGACCGGGCGATCGGCCCGTTGGTCGACAGGCCGAACAGGTCGGGAACGATCGGGCCCTGCGAGATCCGGCCCCGCGTCGGCTTGATCCCGAACAGCCCGCACACGCTGCTCGGGATCCGGATCGAGCCGCCGCCGTCGCTACCCTGCGCGACCGGGGCGAGCCCGCCGGCCACCGCCGCGGCCGCGCCACCGCTCGACCCGCCCGCCGAACGCGAGGTGTCCCAGGGAGTACGGGCCGGTGGCGCGACGGCGCTTTCCGTATAACAGGGCAAGCCGAATTCGGGGGTCGAGGTCTTACCCAGAAGGACAGAACCTGCTTCCTTCAGGAGGGTGACGACACTGTCGTCCGTGAACCCGGTGAAGCCGTCGTAGGCCCTCGATCCCAGGGTCATCCGGACCCCGTCGACCATGTTCAGGTCCTTGATCGGCACCGGGACGCCCAGCAGCGGCGGCAGCCCGGCCGGGTCCGGCGCCTCCAGAATCCGCTTTTCCGCGCGCCTGGCCTCCTCCCTCGCCCGCTCGGGCGTGCTGGTCACAAAGGCGCCGAGCCTGGAGTCGAGCCGCTCGATCCGATCCAGGTAGTGCTCGGTGACCTCGACGGGGGACAGTTCCCTGGCGCGAATGGCGGCGGCGAGCCGCATGGCGCCCAGATCGTGGGTATGAGTCACAGAGCCGAACGCTAGACGCCGGATGCCCCGGCATCAAAGATGACAGGGGCGGCAAGTCGCCCGACTCGGCCGACAAGGCAGCGGACGCCCGTACCCGGCCATGGCAACAACTAACCCCTTGGAAGCGGCGACAAAAGTATTAACCCGACACCGCTAGTCCGCGGACGCGGAAATGATTACTCTGCGCACGGAGGATCATGCTTGCGGTACGAAAGGATGACGGAGCGTCAACTCATGGCGATCATGGAGCGGGGCGACGCACGGGAGGCGCGCGGCCAGCCCCAGCAGACGCAGCACACATCCCACGACCAGGCCGGGGAGGCGTCGGAGGCGAGGGGAGGTCCTGAGGGGCGCCCGCCCAGGGACTCGCTCGCCGAACTGCTGAAGGAGCCACGGGCGCGCCGGTGGCTGGAACGGGCGGCGGTGGCGCTGGCCCTGTTCATCGTGCTCAGCCTCGTCTTCAGCATGCGCGTCGGCATCACGGTGGCGGCGCTGGCCGTCATCGCCGACGTCGTCCGCCGTTCCCGCAAGGACTCCAGCGTCCCCGCGTGGCAGAAGTCCTCGGCCGCGGAGCGGCGCACCGAGAAGCAGTTGCGCTCGCTGGAGAAGGGCGGCTACCGCGTCCTGCACGCGCGCGCCGTCCCGCGCGACGGCGAGGGCGTCAGCGACGGCCGCATCGACCACCTGGTGATCGGCCCCAGCGGCGTGTACGCCATCGACTCGGAGAAATGGGACAAGCGCCTCCCGGTGCGCACCCTCTCCCACCGCAAGCTCTTCCACGGCCCCTTCAACAAGAAGGACCGCCTGGACGAGGCGCGCTGGGAGGCCGAGCAGGCCAGCAAGATCATCGCCAACCGGGTCGGCTTCGAGGTGCCCGTCCAGCCGTCGGTGGCCATCTACGGCCCCAGCATCCCCTGGAAGGTGATGCGGGTGCGCGACGTGGACGTCTACGCGGGCCCCCGTGCCCGCGGCTATCTGCGCCGCCGCCCGAAGATCCTCACCGAGTCCGACGTCCAGCGCATCTACCAGGCCGCCCAGCAGGCCCTGCCCCCCAAGTACCCGACCGAGGCCGAAGCCGGCCTCGACAGCAAGCAGTAAGCCCGGGACGGCCCGAGGCCGTCCACGGCTCAGCGCAGAGCCCCGAACGACCGGGCCCGCAGACCGGTGTGGAGGGGCACCTCGTGCTTACCGGCCGGCGACCCCCCACGGCATCGAGCGCGAGGCGCCCTCCTTCTCTCCGCACCAGGCGCCGCCCTCTGGCTGATCAATTGACCCCGCCGCCCCGGACAAGGCCCTTCCGAGCCGGGTCGGCCGGAAAAGCCGGCCGTTGATACCATCGGCCCGTACGAGCCGGCCCACACGACCTCTGCAGAGCCGGCCGCGGCGCCGCGATCCGCCGCCGCGACGAAGATCATCGTATGGCGCCGTCCGGCCGACCTCGCCGGCGGACGTACGATCGTTCCAGAGCACGCCACAGGTTGGAGAGGTCACAGATGCCCCCGCTCAGGTCACGTACGGTCACCCACGGCAGGAACATGGTGGGCGCCCGCGCCCTCATGCGCGCCAGCGGCGTCCAGCGGGAGGACTTCGGCAAGCCGATCGTGGCGGTCGCCAACAGCTTCACCCAGTTCGTCCCCGGCCACGTCCACCTGCGCGAGGTCGGCGACATGGTCGCCGCCGCCGTGCGCGAGGCCGGAGGCGTCCCCCGCGAGTTCAACACCATCGCCGTGGACGACGGCATCGCCATGGGACACGGCGGGATGCTCTACTCGCTGCCGTCCCGCGAGCTGATCGCCGACGCCGTCGAGTACATGGTCAACGCGCACTGCGCGGACGCGCTGATCTGCGTCTCCAACTGCGACAAGATCACCCCGGGGATGCTGATCGCCGCGATGCGGCTCAACATCCCCACCGTGTTCGTCTCCGGCGGCCCCATGGAGGCCGGCAAGCCCGTCGAAGGCGTCCAGAACGGCCACAAGCTCGACCTGATCGACCCGATGATCGCGTCCGCGGACACCTCCGTCCCCGACGAGACCCTCGACAAGCTGGAGGAGGCGGCCTGCCCGACCTGCGGGTCCTGCTCGGGCATGTTCACCGCCAACTCCATGAACTGCCTCACCGAGGCGATCGGGCTGGCCCTGCCCGGCAACGGCACCGTCCTGGCCACCCACACCGCCCGCAAGAAGCTGTACGCCGACGCGGGACGCACCGTCGTCGAGCTCGCCAAGCGCTACTACGACCAGGACGACGACTCCGTCCTGCCGCTGAGCATCGCCACCCGGGACGCGTTCGAGAACGCCATGGCCGTCGACATCGCCATGGGCGGCTCCACCAACACGATCCTCCACCTCCTGGCCGCCGCGCACGAAGGCGGCGTCGGCTTCGGCCTCAAGGAGATCGACGAGCTGTCCCGCCGCGTCCCCTGCATCTGCAAGCTCGCCCCGGCCACCCCCAAGTACCACGTCGAGGACTGCCACCGCGCCGGCGGCATCCCCGCCCTCATGGGCGAACTCGACCGGGCCGGGCTCCTCAACCGCTCCGTCCACACCGTCCACTCCGCGTCCCTGCCGGAGTTCCTGTCCGCCTGGGACGTGCGCTCCCCCGACGTCCGTCCCGAAGCCGTCGAGATGTACCACGCGGCCCCGGGCGGCGTCCGCACCACCCAGGCGTCCGGCCAGAGCGCCCGCTGGGACACCCTCGACCTCGACCGCGAGACCGGCTGCATCCGCGACGTCCAGCACGCCTACACCGCCGACGGCGGCCTCGCCGTCCTGTACGGCAACATCGCCCCCGAAGGCGCCATCGTGAAGACCGCGGGCGTCGAAGAGGAACTGTGGACCTTCACCGGCCCCGCCGTCGTCTTCGAATCCCAAGAGGACGCCGTCGAAGGCATCCTCGGCGACAAGGTCAAGCCCGGCGACGTCGTCGTCATCCGCTACGAGGGCCCCAAGGGCGGCCCCGGCATGCAGGAAATGCTCTACCCGACCAGCTTCCTCAAGGGCCGCGGCCTCGGCAAGGCATGCGCCCTCATCACCGACGGCCGCTTCTCCGGCGGCACCTCCGGCCTGTCCATCGGCCACGCCTCCCCCGAAGCCGCCGCCGGCGGCGCCATCGCCCTCGTCCAGAACGGCGACCAGGTCATCATCGACATCCCCCGCCGCACCCTCGAACTGGACGTCCCCCACGAGGAACTCACCGCCCGCCGCGACAAACTCCTCGCCGACCTGGGCACCTACCGCCCCCGCGACCGCAACCGCCCCGTCTCCGCCGCCCTCCGCGCCTACGCCGCCATGACCACCTCAGCCTCAACAGGCGCCGCCAGAAACATCGACCAGCTATAGAAGTGCCTATCCGCAAGCACGAGCTGCGCTGTGTTTATTGCTTCAGCGAGCTGCGCTGTGCTTA
>NZ_JBIMPP010000026.1:0-99654 GCF_043906805.1 Actinomadura sp. SCN-SB
CGTCTAGTGCATCGCTGGTTCCCTTGCCACCGGAGGTCACCAGGACGGACTCGCTAACGGTGGGCGCGTTAAGAGCGATCACGGCCGGAGCACCTATCGAGGCCAGTATTTCGGGGGGTCCTTGCGAGGGTCGATGATCTCGAACCGGCCAGCGGGGTTGAGGCCAGCGATGCGTACCAGGCGCTGGCTGTCGGTGTCTTCGAGCTCGGCGACCAAGCGCGGCATTGCGCCGATGACCGCGCCCATGGCGAGTGCCAGGCCTTCGCGGCCTTTGTGGCGCTGCCCGAACCGCACGTGGTGCAGCTTGGCCTTCTTGATGGCGGTAGTCTCGCCTGGGTCGTCGAGCTGGCGGCCGTCGCGCGTCAGGAACAGGTCGTACTTGCGGGTGCGTGCGTCGCGTAGCAGCGGGATGTCGCGCTTGTTGGTCCACTTGTTGGAGATGACGTGGTGGACGGTGTGCCCCGGTAGCAGGACCTCGAGCACCTGGACTAGCTGCATGGGGGAGTTCTCATCGATGAGGATGCGCATCCCAGACTCAGCTCAACGGGGGGTCGGGCCGGGCGGTGGCGCCCGGGCGGGAGTGGCTCAGGCGGCGCGGCGGGGCAGGTCGTAGCTGTTGACGTACTGCGCGAACGCGACGGCGTCCCGCGCGGCATCGGCGCTCACAGCGGGATAGAAGTCGCTGACCTTCTCGGGCGGCACCCCGTCGTCGACGAGCTCGGCGACAAGGTCGTACGGCACCCGTGTGCCGCGTACGACCGGATGCCCGCCCTGGGTCGCCGGATCCACTTCCACGTGCGGGTTGGGGTGGAATAGGTGGGGGATCACTACGCCGGCACGTATCGGGAAGGGCTCGACGATCTCGCCCATAACGACTACGAGCTGTCGCTGGCCCGGCTTGCCGATAAGGTCGACCGCTTCCTCGTCGGTGACCAGCTGGATCCGCTTCCCATCGCTGACGAGCTGGTACTGCGACAGGTGCTCACGCTCGCCCAGATCACGCAGGTTTCCTATGGCCTTTCGCACTCGCTGCAGGGAGCTGAGCTGACGCAGCCGCACGCAGGTACGGAGCGCCAGGACGTCGCGGAACGAGTACAGCGCGGTTGGCGACGTGGCGATCTCGGGCTCAAGGACGACCCCCGCGGGGGTCTCGCGGCGCCAGTGGCGCAGCTGGCTGACTGTCGCGCCGGACAACGCCGCGGCCATCTTGGTCGTGTACGCCACCCCGCTCGCCTCCCTCATCCACCGTCTGCATTGTCCATCACACCGTTCGCCCGATCACACGTGTACCCTCGGTCCATGTTGGGCCGCTAACTCGGTGGAACTAAATGTGTACAGTGCGGCACTGCAATTGGTCTGGCGATGACCGAAGTCGGCCGCCGAACGAGCCAGGCCGACCGCCCTGCGGAGGACGACAGCCGTCGTTTGAGGGCACGCATGGCCTCCATCGAGGTCTTCTCGGCGGCCTTCTGGGCGTCAACGTAGGCACGGCCGTACGGCCCGGGTGGGTTGCGCAGCTGCACCCTCGGGCCGTGATGTGCCGCGTCGGGTTGATCCGGCGATTGCTGGGCCGGGAGAGCGGGGACCGCTCCCCGAGCACCGCATCGGTACGATTACAGCGGTGGGGCAATGCACATCGACTGCTATGCACCCGGACAGCGCAGCCAAGCGGTCGTCTGTCAGCAGGTGTCACCTGTGTCCGGCGGCGTCGGGTCGAGGATCTCGAACTCGTCCTCGTCGGGGATTAAGCCCAGACGGCTTCCCTCGTCCCAGTGGATGAGGAGCGTGCCCAGGCTGTCGACGCCGGTGACGGTGCCCAGGGCGCCGGGCTGCAGCCGGGTGTGGGGGTCGCAGGTGCAGATGAGCCGGATCCGGCGGCCGCGCAGCGGCGCGGAGTCGACCTGTCCCTTTCCAGGGCTCCTGCCATATGAGTCGTGGGGCATCGGAGCCTCCTGACAGTGATCATTGTCGTGGGCGGGGGGCGGGATGCGGATGGTCCCAAGGAGGAGTTGGGCCAGGCGCCCGGCGGGCACGGCGTTGCGGTGGCGGGCCCAGAACCCGGCGCAGACCGCGGGCCCGAAGTGCGGGTACTGGCCGTAGGGCAGGGTGGCGTGGCAGGTCAGCAGCGCGCCCGCCTTCAGGTTTTCCTCGATGACCTCGCGGATGCGTTCGGGGCCAAGGTGCATGGGGTCGCTGGAGCGGAAGATGCAGGTGGCGCATTGGCGTGCCAGGACGCGGACCTTGCCGGTGGCGTGGTCGAGGACATCGGCGGGATCGCGGCGGGGGTGGTCGGGCATGGGGTGTCTCCGGGTCAGCGGCGGTCGACGTCGGCGGCGGTGTGTTCGGCGGCGCGGCGCAGGACGCGGGCTTGTAGGTGGGGTGGGTGGTGGGCCAGGACGTCCAGGATCAGGTCGATGAGAGGGTCGTGGGGTTGGCGTACCAGGTCGGTGAGGGTGCGGGCGATCTGGTAGCGCGCCTGCTGCAGGACCCATTGCACGGTGAGGTGTTCGTAGAGGTGGTGGGCTTGGCATTCGCAGATGGCGCCCGCCTGGAGCATCGTGGCGGTCACGGCGATGTCGTCGTCGGCGGCGATGTCGGCGGCGTTGGTGAGTAGCGTCTGGACGGCGAAGTACGGCGTCCGCCACACCGCGTCCGAGCGGGGGTTGTGGGCGAAAGGATCGTCAAACAGGATGCTCACCCTGCGTTCCTCTCGTGATGGGGTTGCTGGGCCTTGTTGGTGTCTGGCAGCAGATGAGCCGTTGATGGCGAAGGGGGACATGGCGTGCTGCTTGGGCGCGGACGATGACCTGGCTTTGGGCGGTGAGACAAGTCCGGGGCCGCGCGGGGCCGTGTCGAGGTGTGTTGGTTCAGCGGTGACGGTGGGCGGCGGGGCGGGTGAAGGCGACGGGGTTGCGGTGGGTGTAGGAGGCGGTGGCGATGGGGCCGCAGGTGCTGCAGCGTGCTTCCAGGAGGCGGCCGCCGCCCAGGACGATGCCGACGTGCCCGGGGGCTGTGGGGGTGCCCTGGCTTCCGGCGAAGAACACCAGATCGCCGGGCTGCTCGGTGCCGGGTGGGATGCGGGGTCCGTGCCGGTATTGGGTTTGGGAGGTGCGCGGGATGGTGATCCCGGCGGCCTGGTAGGCGCGCATGGTCAGCCCCGAGCAGTCGAAGGCATCCGGCCCTTCTGCCCCGTAGACGTAGGGCTTACCGAGTTGGGCGCGGGCGAAGGCGATGACTTTGGCCGCGATGCCGCCGGGGACGGCCGCGTAGCCGCTGGCCTCACCTGGGCAGCCGTGCAGGCCGGTGGCCGGGACGGGCGGGGGGTGGCCGGTGGCGTACCGGGCGGCTTGGGCGAGGACATGGCGGACGTAACCGGGGTCACGGTTGTAGGCGAACACCGCCTTGTTCACCTCAGCGGGCGCGCCGTGCGCGAGGAGATAGCGGGCGGCTGCAGGGACGGCGTCGGCGGGGTCGTGCACGTCGGCCCAGCCGTCGCCGTTGCCGTCGGTGCCGAACCCGCCGGTGTGCCGGTCGGCGCGGTGGCGGGGCGGGCCGCCCCAGGTGTTGCCCGCTTTGCCGCCGATGCCGATCTGCATGGGGCCGGCGGCACCGGCCCAGTTCGCGCCCGAGCGCACGCCCGGGCTGGGGTCGCGGCCGTGGTCGGACTCGGCCTGGCCGATCGCGGCGAGCAGGTTCCACGGCACCCCGTACCGTCGTCCCGTGTCCTGGTAGAGCCGTAGGTAGGTGGTGGGGATGCCGGTCCGGGCGTCGGTGGAGGCGCCCGGCTGCGCCGCTGCCTGCGGCCCGCAGGCTCCGCTGGGGTTTTGGGTGGTGATCAGTCCGGCGCCCATCAGTAGGGCTAGCAGCGGCAACGCGATGGCGGCGAGGGCGACCGCGACGGGCGCGTGGACGGCGCCTTGGTCTCCGCCGGTGGAAGGGGCGCGGAGGCGGCGGTTCATGGTCATGGGCCGTTGCGTCCGCGCTCGCTGGTGGGGGTGTCTCCGGCGTCGCCGGTGGCGGCCAGGTCGAAGGCGTACACCCGCCAGCCCCGGCCGCGACCGTGGTGGGTGAGGGTGACGGCGTAGCGGGAGGTGTCCTGCCAGGCGGTGTGGGGGGTGGCCAAGTGCTGGGTGCCGGTGAGGATGACGGTGATCGAGGTCGGGCCCAGCCCGCGGATGGCCTCGGCGCGGGCCTGACCGGTCGAGGTTTGGTGCAGGCGGCGCCGGTGGCTGGTCGTGGTGGGGTCGGTGGCGGCGCGTTCCAGTTGAGGGCGCAGCTGATCGCTGGCCATCGGGGTGAGCCGGGCCAGGTACTGCCGTGGGTCTTCGTTGTAGCGCCAGGTGCCGTAGGCGGCGGTGAAACGGCGCGCCACCTGCACCCCGGCGGCGATCTCCTCCTGGCGGAAGGGCAGCAACCGCACGATCTCGGCGGCCGCCATGGACGGGCGGGTGGAGGCGATCGAGTCCGGCGTGGAAGCCGCTGTTGCCGGGGGCCGCGGGGTGCCCTGGGCGGGGGTGCGGCCTGGTTGGGTGCGGTGGCGGTGGGCCAGCAGGGTGGCGGTCAGCAGCACGCACCCGGCGGCCACCAGGATGAGCAGCGTGGTCCTGGGGTTCACGGCTGGACCTCCGTCGTGCGGGTGAGGGCGGACAGGTCGATCAGGCGTTGCCGCCGGTAGGTGGCCTGGGTGGGTTGCCAGGCGGGTCCGGCGGGGCCGCCCGCCGCTTGAAGCGCGGTGGGGGTGGTGGTGGCCACCAGCGGGAGGTTGGGATGGGTGTGGGCATGCAGGTGCCGCTCACGGGTGGGGTTGGGCAGCACGAACAGCGCGGGCGTGTCGGTGATGCCGGTCATTTCGGCGAGCGCGGTGTAGTCACCGATCTTGGCCAGCAGACGGTTGAGGGGTTCGGTTCCGGTGTCGTACTCGGTGAAGAAGCTGACCCGGTGGCCGTCCTGGCGCCAGGTGCCATACCCGTCGGGACGGACGATCCTTCCCCACATGGCGGCGCAGCGCCGTTCGGACCACCACTCTTTCAGTTCCGTGCCCGGGTGGGCGCGGGCGTGGGCGATCAGGGAGGTGAACAGGGTGTGCGAGCCAACCAGGTGGGCGAGTCGGGCGGAGGAAGCCAGGGCCATGGCGTGGTCGGGGCGGTAACCGAACTCGGCGGTGCTCATGCCGCGGCGGTCGGCGAGGATGGCGGCGCCGGCGGGGCCGAGCACGTAGTGCAAGGGCGCGGACCCTGCTGGCACGGAGGGCCGGAACCGTTCGACGGCGCGTAGCCGCCACAGCGTGAGCATGCGGTGGGTGGCGGCGGAGATGCTGGTGAAGGCCAGGTCGCAGATCTGGGCGGTGGTCAGCACGCGGTGTTCGTGCAGCAGTTCCAGCAGCCAGGTGTCGCGGGGCCGTAGCCGGGCGGCCAGCGCGGCGATCAGCTCGGCGCTGACCTGGGGCCGGGCGGGCTCGCGGGTGCTGCCCGGCCCCACATAGGAGCGTCGTGAGCGTGCCGTCGGCTCGGTGCGTGGGGTGTCGGTGTCCATGAGTTCTCCCCGGTAGTGTCGGGCGGGGGGTGAAGTGGTTCAGGTGGGCGGAGAAGCCGGTGGTGGCCCGCCCGCTAGCCCGCCGTCACCGTCACCGGGACAGGCGCCGCCGTCGGCGGGCTCGGGCTCGGGTCCGGCGGGGTGGGCGCGGGTGTGCCGGGGGTCGCCGACCACGGGCGGTTGGCGGGTGCGCGCGGCGTTGTCGCGCGCAGCGCGGCGCAGCGTCTCGGCGCGACCGGGAACCTCGTCGGCAAGTGGCCGGGTGGTGAGGGTGAAGGCGGGGGTCTCGGTGTTGCCGACGATGAGGCGGGCGGCGGCCTGAAAGGCGCCCAGGTTGGCCAGGTCATGATCGGAGAGGTTGGGGCGGGTCAGGTGCGCCAGGTCGCGGGCGTCCTGCGGGGAGACAGCGAAGAAGATCTTGTTGCGGGCGTTGGCGGCGACCGCGTCACGCATGCCGGGTGGGAACTGCGCGAGGTTCTGGTGCGCCAGGGCGACCGACAGGCGGTAGGCGCGGGCCTCGGCCAGCATTTCCTCCAGCCCGTGCGGCAGGTTGAGGAAGGCGTGTGCCTCGTCGATGTAGAGGGCGGCGTCGTGGCGGGCGTGCTCGTGGTGGCGGGCGCGGGCGGTGATGGTCTGCCAGACCTGCGCCAGCACCAGCGACCCGAGTAGCCGGGCGGTGTCGTCGCCGAGGGTGCCTTTGGGGACGCGGATCAGCAGGACGCCGCCGGTGTCCAGCAGCCGGGCGACGTTGAGGCCGGGGCCGGGGGTGCCGACGATCTGCCGGACGAACGGGCGCAGCAGGAAGTGGCGGAGTTTGTTCATCACCGGCCCGATGGCGTTGGCGCGCGCCTCGGGCGATAGGCCCGCATACCAGGACCAGAACCCGGCCAGGATGTCGTCGCCTGCGGGGCCGCCGATGCGGCGGGTGGCGCGGGCACGGAAGGCGTCCTCGGTCAGCAGCCGGGGCACGTCGGCGAACGTGGCGCCCGGGTGTTGCTGGAGGGTGAGGATGGCTGAGCGCAGGATGTCGTCGGTGCGGGGTCCCCAGGAGTCGGCGAAGATGCGGTGCACGATCCCGACGAGGTTGTCGGCCACCAGGTTGCCGTCGGTGCTGTGGTGGGCGCCGGACAGCACGCTGAGCGCGGGCGGCGGGGCGGTGTCAGGGTCGATCAGCCACACCCGCTCGGCCACCGCCACGGGCAGCCGTCCGAGTAGGTCGTTGACCAGGTCGCCGCGGGGGTCGATGACCACGGCGGCGCGTCCCGCCTGCGCGTCGGCCAGCAACAGGCGGGCGATGAGGGTGGATTTGCCGGAGCCGGTGGCGCCGATGATGTGCAGGTGCTGGCGCGCGTCACCGATGCGCATCGCGACCGAGCGGGCGGGTCCGGCGTCGCTGTCCCCGAGTGGTTTGGTGGCCGTCCCGGTGGTGGGGACGGTGGGTGGTGGTGGCACGGACGCGGCGCCGGCGCGGGCCAGGCCGGGCACGGCCGGGTCGTAGGGCAGGTGCGCGATCGCGGCCAGTTCGGGCACCGACAGCAGGTCCCCGCGTCCCATCCACCGCTGGTTGATCGCGCGGGCGGGGTGGCGCAGGCGGTGCCGGTCGAAGTGATTGCGCCCGGCGAACACCGCAAAAGCGGACGCGAGCGCGTGCGCGCGGCCCCGCGTCCACGCGCGAGCGGCCTCGGGGTCTTTGGTGAGGGTGGTGGCGGTGGCGTAGCGGACCACGACCTCGAAACGGGGCGCGGCGGCCTTGTCCAGGATCGCCCGGATCTCCCCGGCCCGCTCGGGGTGCGCGGCGGCCACCGCGGCCGGCCGGCGGGCCGGCGGGGTGCTCACCGCAGGGATGAGCAGATCGAGCAGGCGGCCGATCGGGCTGGGCGACCTGGCGCCGCGCAGTTGCGCGGCCGCCCGCGCCGCGCGCGCCAGGCGCCGTCCGGTCGCGGGGCGGGCCAGCACCTGCACGATGGCGTGCTGGCCCGGGCCGATCCCGGCGGCGGCGCCCAGCAGCGCCCGCAGCGGATCAGCGCCGTGCCCAGTGCCGTGCCCGGTGCCGTGGCCGGTGGCGATGGGATGGTGATCGGGGCGGGCCAGCCGCAGCGCCCCGCCGGTGCAGACCGTCCCGGCGGTCTGAGCGGGAAGCAGGGGTTCGGGGGTGGTGGTCTGGGTGCGGGCGGCGGGCCAGGCGGCCTCGACCGCCCGCGCGATCAACCCGGCCGGGATCAGTCCGGGCACCCACAGTTGGACGGTCAGCTCGGGGCCGTGCCAGCAGTACTCCAACGCCACGTGCGGCTGCCCGAACACGATCCGCTTCCAGCGGGGGCGCAGCAGACCGGCCAGGTTGGCCCACAACGCCGCGGCGGCCGGCGGGTCGACCTCGGGCGGGATCGCGATCCGCACCACCCGAGCACCCTGCGCCGACCGCTCCTGCCGCCAGCGCACCAGCCGCCGCCGTCCCACCACGGCCACGACCACGACGGTGCCCGCCACCACCAGGATCAGCGGTAGGTACTCCAGCAGGAACTGCTGGGCCGACTGCCCCCAGCGTGCCAGGGTGCCGAGGGGATCGTTCAGCCACTGCTCGACCGGCGAGCCCTGCCGCAGCCGACCCTCGCCCAGCGGCCGTTCCTGCCTCCCGCCCCAGGCAGGCTGGGGCCGCGATTTCGCAGACAGAAGGACGGGGAAGGACGGTCGGCCGGTCACAGCTCTCAGGGACGGCGTCGTGGTGAGAAGCTGGAGCATCATAGGAAGTCCTCGTCGGCGTCGGCTGCAACCTCGCTGACCCCGGCGGAGCCGACTCCGGCGCCCTCCAGCTTCGCCAGGAATGCTGGGGATGTGGTGGCCAGGGCGTGTTCGGCGGGGCTGGAGACCACGTCGAAGGCGACCCGGTCGGCACCGACAGCGAGCAGGGCCTGGCCTTGGCGGGCGGAGGCGATCAGGTGGCGTTCGCCGTCGGTGAGCGCGAACGCCTCGGCGACCTGATCGAGGGCCTGGGGGGCTTGGCGGAGCAGGATCTGGGTGGCGGCGTTGGACACCACCGCCCGCCCCAGATCGGTGGACAGCACGTCGGCGGCGTCCTGAGTGACCACGGTCAGCCCGGCCCAGTGTTTGCGGGCGGCCTTGGCCATCCGGAACAGAAAGCGGGCGCCCTCGTGCTGGCGCATCAGCAGCCAGCCCTCATCGACCACCACCAGCCGGGGACGGCGCTGGCCCGGGTCCGACACCCGCCGCCACACCGCGTCCAAGGTGAGCAGGGTCCCGACGGTTTTCAGCTCCTCGGGCAGGTCTCGCAGGCTGAAGACGATCAGATGGGAGTCGGGGCGGGTGGTGGTGGGCCCGTCGAACAGCCCCGACCAGGTCCCGGTCACATACGGCGCCAGCCGCGCGGCCAGGTCGCCTGCTTTGGGGTCGGTGTCGTCGTTGAGTGCGGCGGCGAGGCCGGCCAGGACGGGGGCGGGGCGGGTCCAGGTGCGCGGGTCGGCGGACAGTCCGGCCTGGTGATAGGCGGCCACGATGCCGCGGTCCAGTGCCGCCCGCGCCGCCGGGTCCAGGGGTTCGTCGAGCAGGACGCTGATCAGGGTGTGGATGAACGACGCGCGGCGGGTGAGGGCGTCGGGGGTGCGGTGCGCGCCGGGTGGCAGGTCGAAGGGATTGAGCCGGACGCCTTGCGCGCCGACCGCGATGCGCGCGCCGCCGACCGCTTCGGCCAGCCGCTGGTATTCGTTCTCGGGGTCGATGACGCACACCTCGACCCCCGTATAGAGGGAGCGCAGGATCTCCAGCTTGGCCAGATACGACTTGCCGGCGCCGGAGCGGGCCAGGATGACCGCGTTGTGGTTGTCCTGGGCGAAGCGGTCCCACATCACCAGCGACGAGGAGGCGGCGTTGACCCCGTACAGCACCGCGTGCTCGCCAAGCGGGGCGTGCAGGTCGGGGGAGGTGAACGGGAAGGCCGCCGACAACGCCGCGGTGTCGAAGGTCCGCCGGGTGCGTAGCAGGTCGATGCCGAGCGGCAGGGTGGTGATCCAGCCCTGCAGGGAGCGGAAGGTGGCGGGTTTGGCGTCGATCAGCATCGCGGCGGCCAGCGCCCGCACCCGCGACACCTCCTCCTCCAAGTGCCGGGGGTCGTGGGCGTGGACGGTCAAATACAGCCCGACGCGAAACAACCGGCCCTCGCCGCGGGCCAGGCGGGAGGCGAGCTCGGCGGCGTCCTCGGCCGCCGCCTGCCCTTCGAAGTCGACCAGCCGGCCGTGCTCGTGGTCGGCGCGGGCCGAGGCCTCCAGCCGGGCCAATTGGCGGCGCAGCCGCGCGGCGGCCACCTGCGGCGGGATCGGCTCAATATGCAGCGAGACGTCCAGACGGCCGGGGTAGGTCAGCAGCGGTTCCAGCCAGCCCAACCCGACCTCGCGCGGGTACCCGGTGACCACCAGCGACGCGCACGCCCCTTCTCCGCCCAGGTCCAGGCGGCGGGGCTGGACCTCGATCGCGGGCGGTCCGATCTCCAGGGGCGACGGCCCGGCCTGATCGGCTCCGGACAGGTGCCGGGTGAGGCTAGGCAGCCTGATGCGCATTGGCTCACCACCTCCCCATCTCAGCCCGGGACTCCGCCCGGGACTCGGTGCGGGATTCGGTGCGGGATTCGGTGCGGGATTCGGTGCGGGCGTGCCCGTGTCGGTTACCGTTGGTGGGGCGCGGTGTGACCGTGATCGCTTCCTCGGAGGCCGCCGTGCCCGGTTGCCTGGGCGGCGCGGTCGGGTCGGCCGCCTGCGCCAGCACGGCGGCGGCGTGCGCGGCGTCCAGCAGACGCGCGGTGATCCCAGCGGCCGACAACGCGCGGACGGCCTGCTCGGCGCGCCGCACCACCCGCGTGGCCGCGCCCGCCACATCCTGGCCGCGTCCCCCCGTGCCGCCCGTCCTGTCGGTGCCGGACGGGCTGGCCGCCTCGCGGAGCACGACCAGCACCTGCCGGGCGAGCAACTGGCGGGAGGCGGCCAGCTCGGCCAGGTAGCGGGCGTGGTCGAGTGCGGCTTCTTCCAGTGCAGGGTGCGGCAGGCCCCCGGCGTGGTGGCGGAGGCCGTCGATGGCCGGGTGCAGGTCGATCGGCTGCGCGCGCACCAGGATCTGCGCCGGGCCCGACAGCGAGTTCAGCCACGCCGCGAACGCCCCGACCAGACCGGCCTGCTCATCGGCAGTGCGCAAGGTGAAGCTGACGGTGGTGCACGCCACCACCGCGGCCACACCTTCGGCGCCCAGATCGAGCACGCCGTTCGGACCGACAGCCCGGATGGGCAACCGCAACGGTCCCGGCGCCTGTGTTTTGCCTGCCTGGTGGGTGCTGCCGGCTGCGGCCCAGCCCGGCAGGGGCGGGGCGTCCTGCTGGGCGGGGACGAGCAGGCGGGGCTGGCGGTGCTGGGCCAGCGCGAACAGCACCAGCCGGTCCAGGGAGACGCCGTCGCGTTCGGCCAGCGCCAGCGCCGCCGCGGCGCCCAGGACCACCACCGCGAACCCGGCGGCCACCGGCAACGGCACCACCGAACGGGTGGCCTGATAGCCGAGCCATACCAGCGCGGCGGCGGGGATCAGGATCGCCAGCTGCCGGGCGGTGAAGGTCCCCACGATCACATCGGGCCGCTCGACATTAGCGGGGATGATCACCCGGTACTGCTCACTCATTTGAAGGCTCCTTAGCTGCGAGATCGGGCACGAGAAAGGCACGTGCGAACACGGTGGCCGGGCCAGCCGAGCCTGGCGGGGGTGCTAGGTCGGCGGGTTCGGCGGATGGCGCGGATTGGGCGGCGGCCACACCTGCTGGCCGGGCGAGGCCGACCCAGGCCGGGGCGCGGGGGGCTGACGCCAGTCCCCGGCGTACGGCGGGGCCCAGGTGGTCTGCGGGTTGCCCCAGCGCTGCTGCTGGCTGGTGCTGTCGGGATCGGGGCGGCCGCGGTGCGCGCGCTGGTGACCGGCCGGGTCCGGTGGCGTCCACCGCTGCTCGGGGCGGCCCCAGCGCGGCTGCGCCTGCGGCTCGGGCGCGGATGGGAGTGGTGGTGGCGGGGGCAGTGCCGGTCCCGGCTGTGGTCCCGGTGGGGGTGATGGTGGTGGAGCGGTTCGCCCACCAACTGCCGCCGCGCTACGACTGCCCCGGACTTTGCCGAGCACGCCGCGGAAGATCACCAGCATCGCGGCGGTCCGCGCTGCTCGTACCAGCGGGCTGCGCGACAGGCCACCCCGCCAGACCTGGCGGGAGATCCAGGAGGGGATGCGTACCAGGATGTACAGCAGGCACATCGCGATCCACAGATCGAGCTGATCGCCCGGGGTGCGCACCCCGAACCAGGACACCATGTCGGTGGTGAGCAGCACCCGCATCGCGGTGATGAACACCAGCGCTTGGGCCACCTGGATCGCCAGGACACCGGAAAGGGCGCGCCACCACAGGCGGGCGATCGGCTCGGTCTGCGGCAGCGCGTGACAGGCCAGCGCCAGCGGCGCCGCAGCGATCAGCAGGATGGTCAGCATGATCCGGACGATGTAGATGATCGTCAGGATCAGCGCGAGCAGCACTACCCAGAAGATCACCAACACCATGAACGCGCTCACGTCGGTGGGGTTGAGCGCGTGCACAATGATCTTCTTCAGCTGCCCGGCGGCCTGCTCGGCGTTCACGCCCTCGCCCAGCAACCCGGCCGACAGACCGTTGGCCAACTCGATCGCATGCCCGACCAACAGCAGGCTGGTGTTGGACAGCACCACCGCGATCACCAGGCGCGGCGCGATGTCCTTGACCGTGTAGGAGGTCTGCACGCTCTGGTGGCCCATCACGATCAGCCCGCCGGCCAGCACCAACAGCACGAACACCGAGTTGGCCACGGTCAGCGACGCCGTCCACAGCCCTGAGACCCGGGGCGCCTGATCCAGGCGCGGGGTGGCCAGCAGCGAGGTGCCCAGCATGTCGAACACGGGATTGATCGCCGAGGTCACCAGGTCCTTGAACCACCCGGTCACGGTCTGCTTGAACTGGCAGCTCACATCGAACAGGCCGCACTCCTGGCCGCTTGAGCCCGGCGGTGAGGATGGCGGCCCCGAAGGGGCCGGGCTCGTGGGCGCCGGTGACGACGGCCCGGAAGGAGTGGGCGCTGGTGAGCGCGGCGGAGAGTCCGTGGATGGTGTGGGCGCCGGGGTGAGACTAGGTGTCGGGGTGGGCGCAGCGGCCGGGCGTAGCTGAGACGTCGGCAGGGCGTGGGCTCCGGGTGCTGTCCCGGTCGCGATCAATGCGGCCAGGACGGCGGCGCCGCAGACCAGCGCGAGCGTGCCGCGGCGGCGGAGACGAACGAGATGATCGCGCATCTTGCTTATCCCCCGACGAAGCCTTTGAGGATGTTCACCAGCACCGGGGCCAGCACCGCGATGCCGTAGCCGATCGCGGCGTACTTCAGGGTGTCCTTGGCCTTGGCGACCTCGCCGGGGTCGCCGCCGGCCAGCAGGTACCGGATTCCGCCGACGGTCAGGAACAAGGTCGCCAGCGACGCCAGCAAGCCGACCAGCCACCGGGTGATGTTGTTGATCACCGTGTTCAGGTCCTGCGGTGGCTCGGCCAGCGCCTCAGCCGCGCCCGCGACAACCGTGCTCGCGATCAGCGCGGCCACGGCCACCGCGCGCAGCACCACGGCGGCCATCGCGCGGGCGGCATCGAGCGCGCGGGCGGTATCAAGCGGGCGGGTCATGGTGTCCCCCGGGAACGACCTGGCGTTTCCCGCTTGCCGCGGCCGCGGCGGCGACCAGACCGGGACGAGGACGATCGCTGCGATGACGGCGATGACGATGACGGGGATGGGGAGGGGGAGGAGGGCTGCCGCTGTGGTGGGGACTGGGGTGCGGGGCCGCAGAAGGCTTCACCTCCTTGTGCGGCAGATTCCGTGTCGGATGTGCCGTCCGACCGGGCGGACCGACCCCGCACCCCAGCCGTCTGCGCGCCCGGCCTCTGCTCAGCCGCCCCGGCGCGGCTACGGGAGGCCGGGCGTGAGTCAGATGCCTGCGCCGAGGAAAATCCGGACTTCAGCTCCGGATTGGACATCCCGGTTCCAGAAATCTGGTGATCGACGTCACCGGAGACGATCGCGGCCACCAGGCGGCGCTCGCCGCGCTGCCGGGCCTTGTAGGCGGCCTGCACGCCCACGCCCAGCTCCGCGGCGGCCTGCTTGAGGGTCATGTCCTCCAGCCGGGACCGGCCGATCAACTCGGCCGCCAGCGGGGACAGCACACGCTTGGCGACCGCGTCGGCCAGCAGCAGGTCCGGGTGGCCCCACGGCTGCGGCGGCGGCGCCGACTCCGGCCGCGACTGCGACATCGGCAGCAGGGCCTGGCGGGAGTAGCGGGCCAGCAACCCAGCCCGGTAGGCCGCCCACCGCAACCGGGTGATGATCGCGGGCCGACCGGTGTCGAGGCGGTGCAGCGCGTCCACGAACCCCGCCAGCATCGCCGCGTGCAACTCCTCGGCCTCGCCGCGGTAGCCCTCGGCCAGATCACCGGCGATCCGCCACAGGGCGGGCAACGCCAACCCGACGGCGCCGATCACCCAGGCGGGCGCTCCGGACTGCGCCTCTTCGGTTACGTGCCGCCAGGCGGCATCACACGCCCGGCGGCCGGTGGCCGGGCGCAGCAGAATCGACCGCAGCTCGTTCAACGGGATCTGCCGGCGCGGTAGCCCGTGCCCCACCGCGGCGCCATCGACCGCCAGCGGCGCCGGGCCCGTGGTCAACATGGCGAACGCCTCAGCCGCGGTCTCCAGCGAGGTGTGCGCAGCCGCGTGTCCAGACCCGCGGCGCCGCCCGCTTTGCGCGCGGTCCTGCACGCTGCCGGGCGCGCGCCCGGATGTTCGGCCACGCTCGCGGTTCGGGCGGTGGCCGCGCGTCGGCCGGGGATCAGTGGGCCGACCGGGCGGGACAGCGGCATCGGGCCGGGCCCGGCCGGGCTGGGCCGTGCCGGGCTGAGGCGTGCCGGGCGGGGCGGTGTGAGGGTGGGCGTGGTGCTGGCCGTCGGCTCCCATCACGTGCCGGACTCCCTTCACAAGGGCTGCGGGACGAATATCTGGGAGTCCATGAAGCCAGGCGGCTTAGGCATTTCTTAGGCACCCGCGCCTAACCCGGTGCCTACCGATCGGCTGCCTACGAAATGCCTAAAACGTAAGCGCGCCCAAGCCCGTGCCAAAGCCGGACACGGCGGCAGTTAGGCGTGCCTACGCGCCCGATCGGCCGTGATGACGGTGTGACACCGTCGTTGCCCCAGCTGATGGACCCGCCCAACTGTGAGACCAGGGGCAGGTTCGGTCGCGCCTAAGCGCATGGGAGTGACCCGTCCGAAGACGTTCACCCGCGTGGGTGGGCGTGCCACAGGCATGCCTATGGGCGTTTACGGGTGTGCCGATGGCGTGCCTAACCCGGTGCCTAAGAAATGCCTACGCCACCCGGTTCCCTGGAAAGCGTGCCGTCCTGATGGGTGGATACGCAGAAGCGCACGATCATGCCCGACCGTCCCCACAACCCCGAACCCTCCGGACACCACACCCACCGCCCACAGCATCTGCCCGACCCCCCGGCAGCCACCACTCACTCCTCGCCGGCGCCGTTGTCGGTGTGGCTGGGCGCCCAGCGCCCCGCCGCCAGCCAGCGCCGCGGCCGCTACCTGCCCGCCTCCACCGCCCACCCTGCCAAAATGCTGCCCGCCGTGGCCGCCGCCGCCATCACCGCCTACACCCGAACCGGAGACCTGGTCCTAGACCCGATGTGCGGCATCGGCACCACCCTGGTCGAAGCCGTCCACCTCGGCCGCAACGCCGTCGGCATCGAACTGGAACCACGCTGGGCCGACCTGGCCCGCGGCAACCTCGACCACGCCCAAACTCAGGGCGCCTCCGGCTCGGGCGCCGTTGTCACCGACGACGCCCGCCACGCCCACGCCCTGGCCACCGACCCGCACCTGTTCGGACAGGTAGCGCTGCTGCTCACCTCACCCCCGTACGGAGACAGCGTCCATGGGCAGGTCCGCTCCACCCGTGACTCCGGCCAACCCGGCGTCCACAAGACGGACTACTCCTACGGCAACACCCCCGGCAACCTCGTGCGAGGCGGCCGGCGACGACTGCTGGCCGGGTTCACCGAGATCCTGTCGGCGTGTCTGCCGTTGCTGCGGCCCGGTGCGATCGTGGCCATCACCACCCGCCCGTTCCGCCGCCACGGCCGGCTCATCGACTTCCCCGGCGAGGTCTGGGCCGCCGCCCAGGACGCCGGGCTGGAGCCGGTCCAGCGGCTGGTGGCGCTGCTGTGCGGAGTGAAAGACGACCACCTGGTCACCCGAGCGTCGTTCTTCGCTGCCCACGAGACCCGCAAAGCCCGCGCCGCCGGACTCCCGCTGCACGTCACGGCCCACGAGGACGTCCTGGTCCTCCGCAAACCACTCGCCCCACTCAGCGGCGCGGAAGGCGGCACCTGATGCGGCATGCCAGGGACAGCGCATGCGCCGCCAGGGACATGCGAGTCGACACCGCGTGGACTGAGAACCACACGCCCGTACTCGACCATCCGATCAGCCAGGTCATGCACCATGACGGCCTCAGCCGCAACACCCTCCCATCCTGCGAAGGCCCTCCGGGCTCTCAGAAGCCGATCACGGCACCCGTCCGGACCGACTTGACCACGATCGCACAGCCGAGCGCCAATCGGGGCCGTCCCAGGCGGTGTCCGAAGCGAGAGGGGCGCGAGGGGGGTTCCTCCCCGGCACCGCCTGGGGCTTTCATGTGGGACAGCCGATTCCACACCTTGAGGTTCGCGGCATTTCACTGCCGAAACGCACCCTGGCCCGTTGCCTCCCCCGGCGACCGCTCATGGTGTGACACATCGCACTTCACCGGCATCGTTCCGCCGACGCGGGACCACCCTTGCCTTGACCTTGCGCCCCAAGGTGAGCGGTCATATGGGGGTCAACACGCGGTTGCACACACGTTCCGCGCAAGTGACCGACAGGAGCGCGAACCCGGCCCACGGCAAGGCGAGCGGTGACCGGGAACAGCGGCGAGTTCCGAGCGACCACCTCGGATGAACCGCGTCAGCAACGCTTCGGCGCTAGCCGGCGGCCAGGCGAAAAGCCGCCAGAGTTCATCTGGACGATCGACACCGCGGACGGCGAAGCAGCGCAACAACTGGACATCGCGCAAGCCCGTGTGATCCGGGAGGTTCTGCAATGGCAGCGAACACGCCACCCATCGATCTCGAAGCACTCGGCGCCGGATCCCGCGGCGCCCACCGAGGACGACGGATCGGACTAGGCGGCGCTCACCGGCCTCCCGGACCGCTGCGCGTCGCCTTCCTCGGGCGTACCTCGACCGAGGAACAACAGGACCCGACCCTGTCGATCCCCCGGCAGCTCAACAAGTGCCGCGAAGCCCTGCCCGACCAGGTGGTCATCGTCGCGCATTTCTACGACATCGAGTCCGGCCGCAAAGATCTGGCCGCCCGCGGCCGGGGACGCGGGCACGAGCGCTTCGTTATCCCGGTTCCCCGCGAAGGAGGCATCCAGGACCTCCTGACCGAAGCCGAACGCCCCGACCGCCGCTTCGACGCCGTGATCTGCGAATCGGTGGAACGCATCGCTCGGCGCACCTACATCGGCACCCAGATCGAGAACCGCCTCGAACAGGTCGGTGTCCCCCTGCTGGCCTCCGACGAGCCGATCACTCTCAGCGGCAGCATGCGCGCGACTCAGGTTCTGACGCGGCGCGTCAAGCAGGGCATCGCCGAGTGGTACGTCCTGGAACTGCTGGAGAAGTCATGGGGCGGCTTCGAGGTCCACACCCAGCAGGGCTTCAACGTCGGCAAGCCACCCTACGGCTACACCCAGAACAAGATCCCCCACCCGGTCGCCGCGCGTCGGGCAGACGGAGCGTCCAAACACAAGCTCGCCCCCGACCCGGACCGCGGGCCGGTGGTCACGCACATCTTCGCGCTGCGCGTGGGTGAACGCCTCGGTTACAAGGCGATCGCCGAGCGGCTCAACCTCGACCTTGATCGGTTCCCTCCCCCGGTGCCGGTCGACCCGGCCCGGGCCGTCGGCCGGTGGACCCAGTCCGCCGTCCGGGAGATCATCCACAACCCGAAGTACACCGGCTACATGGTGTGGAACCGGCGTGCCACCAAAACCGCCGGTGGGAAAGTGAACCCGCCGCACGCATGGGTGTGGTCACCGGCTCCCACCCACGAGCCGCTGGTGACCAAGGAAGAATTCGTCGCCGCTCATCAGGTGGGCAAGGCGCGCGAGCGATCCAGAAGCGGAACCGGCCGCAACACCCGCCATCCCATGACCCAGCGTTCCTACAGCCTGTGTTCGCACCTGATCTGCGACGACTGTGGCCGCCGGATGCGCGGCAAGGTCAGACACGCCACCGTCTACTACGTTTGCGAGCCCCCCAAGGGCTATGCGCCACCGGGGCATCCCAAGAGCTTCTGGGTCCGAGAGGACCAGCTCATGGACGGGCTGGCCGACTTCTTCACCAACTACATCTTCAGCCCGAACCGTCGCGCCCACGTCGGCGCGGTTCTCTCCCAGGCCGAAGAGCGCGCCGTGCTCGATCACCAGACCAAGATCAAAGCCGCTCGGAACGCGATCCGTGAACTGGAGGAGCGCCGCCAACGCCTTGTCCGCAAGCTCGAGCTCAGCGACGACATCGATGACGCCCTGATGCGCGACATCAAGGCCCGGTCAGCGGAACTCGGCGCCGAACAGGCCGACAAGCGCGCCGAGTTGGCGAAGCTGGAAGGCACCCAACCGCCCCAACCCAGCCCTGAACTCCTTGACCTGCTGCCAGCAGGACCCATCGACTTCCATGCGCTGCCCGAGCAGATCCGGCGGGACCTCTTCGAAGCATTCCACCTTGAGATGCGTTACGACCTGGACGCCAACCGCGCCTCCTGCCGCGTCACGATCGCCGGACCGGTCCTCGATCTCCAGAGCCGGACGGCACAGGGCGCGCTACGGCACGCGCGCGATCACAAAGGCCCAGATGAGGGCAAGGATCCACTTATGTCGGGTTTGCACCCTTCTGTGGCGTACCCCCTACCGGATTCGAACCGGCGCTACCGCCTTGAAAGGGCGGCGTCCTAGGCCGCTAGACGAAGGGGGCCCTCGTGGCAGCGTCGGCTGCCACTCGACCGGTCCAGCATAGGGGACAACCAGGCCGGAAGCATAAACGGTTAGTCGCCCTCGGTTGGACGGGTCGGGGATGGGCTGGTTGGCGGGGTTGTCTCGGTGGGCCATTGGGATGGGGGCAGGGACGGGAAGGTCGGGGAGTTGGTGGGCGGGGTGGTCGTGGGGACGCCGATGGTGCGGTCGGGGTTGGGTTCCAGGCGGCGTTCGATCTGGGCCGAGGTGAGGCCCAGGCCGCCTAGGCGGATGTCGTCCCAGCCTTGGAGGCGGTGGGTGGCGCGGCTGAAGTAGAGGACGGACAGTTCGATCGGGGTGGGTTGTTCGTGTTCCAGGCCGCGGAGGCCGGCGCCGCCGGTGGAGCCCTGGACGAAGATGCGGGTGCCGGTGGGGAGCAGGCGTGTGGAGCGCTGGTGGCTGTGGCCGGACAGGACGAGCGGGGTGACGCCGGAGAAGCCTTCGCCTTCCGCGGGATCGTGGGTGACGACCATGTCGGGGGTCTCGCCGGTGCTGCGGAGCTTCTGGGCCAGTTGCGCGCCGCGTGTACGGAGTTGGGCGGTGCCCAGGTTGTCGTCGCGGGTCGTCTTGTCCGGGGTGAAGCGCGGGTCGCCTACGCCGTAGATGCGCAGGCCCTCGACTTCCTTGAGATCGTCGTCCAGGACGATGGCGTTCTTCTGGCGGTCTACGGCGCGGGCGACTCCCGTGGAGTCGTGGTTGCCGCGGACGAAGACGTAGGGGACCTTCAGGGATTTGATGTCGTCCGCGAACCGTTCCTCGGGGTCGCTGCCGTGGTCGGTGAGGTCGCCGCAGTCGATGATGAGGTTCGCCTTGAACTGGCTGCTGACCGAGCGGATGACCGACCAGGCGGCCGGGTTGAGGTGGATGTCGGAGACGAGCAGGACGCGCAGGGTGGACGGGTCCGGCTCGTAGGTGGGGAGGGTGGAGGTGGCGGCGTACAGGCGTGAGACGTTGCCCACCAGGCGTGCGAGCTGGGCGCGGTAGGCGGAGAAGCGTTCGACGATGCTGCGGGCGTCACCGACTACCTGGGGTGCGTTGGCGAGGAGGCCCGTGTAGCGGGGTTCCGCGATCGCCTGGGGGTTGAACGTGAGCCAGGTGAGGAGGGTCAGGGCGACCATCCCGGCGAACGCGGAGCCCAGGCCGACCAGGGCCTTGCGCCAGGAACGGAAGAGGACCAGGCCGGTGAGGAAGGAGAGGGCGAAGGCGAGGGCGGTCGCGCGGAGGAGGAGGACGATGACGCCGTGCCGGAGCTGGTCGCCTATCTGGTCGGTGAGTTCGTCCAGCCCGGTGGGGTTCTCTATCAGCTCGCGGGCGGGTTCGGGACGTAGTTCGGTGACGCGGGCCTCAAGGGATATGGGGCCCCAATGGGTGTCGAGCTGCAACGCTCCAAGTGGGGGGATCTGGATGGTGGTGCCGCCGCCCCAGTGAGCGCGTAGGAGCAGGGAGACGTCGGTAGGGCCGATGGGGGTTTCGATGCGTCCGCCCAGCAGGAGGCCGACGAGGCCACCGGCGAGGCCGGCGAGCACCACCGCGGTGGCGCGGCTCCAGCGGCGGGCCCTGGGGCCGGTGAGGTACGGGGGGAGTCGTATGCGGGCGATGGTGCTCCTGGTCATTGAGAGGTGCCTGGCAAGGGGGGTCCGGGCTTTGGCCAGCGCGGTCCGGGCCTTGCCTAGCGCGGTCCGGAGGTGCGCTACGAGCACGGTCTCTCCTTTCCGTCGAGCACAATGATGTCGTGATCGAGATGACGCGCGAAGCGTTCGAGGAACTGGTCGGTGAGGCCCTCGACACGGTTCCACCGGAGCTGGCCGCGCACATGCGCAACGTCGTCATCGTCGTTGAGGACGACGCGCCCGAGCCCGGCCTGCTCGGCTTGTATCAAGGAGTACCCCTGACCGAGCGGGGCGACTGGTACGGCGGCGTACTTCCCGATCACATCGCCATCTATCGCAACGAGATCCTGCAGATCTGCGACACCGAGGAGGACGTGGTGGAGGAGGTCCGGATCACCGTGGTCCACGAGATCGCCCACCACTTCGGGATCGACGACCGCCGGCTGCACGAGCTCGGCTACTGACCGTTCCGGTCCTTCTTTGGCGCCGTCAGGTGAGATTCGGCGCGTCGATTTCCCAGCATTTGGGGCAGGCAGGGCAAATCCCTTCACGAAATGGGCACGGTAGGTCACATAACTGCCACGCAGCGTGAGTTAATAGGAGGGTCGTCGTCCCCGGACGGGCGGACCGAACTGGAGCGTGCGTGGCGGAGAGGCAAGCCGGTCGGCACCGGCGTCCACCGGAGTCCCAGGCCACCTATCGCGAGGTCTTCGCGGTGGGCGAGTTCCGCGCGCTCTGGTTCGCGCAGGCGCTGTCGTTCGTGGGCGACCAGCTGGCCCAGGTCGCGCTGGCCGTCCTGGTGTACGAGCGGACGCGCTCGCCGCTGCTCACCGCGCTCGCCTACGCGCTGACCTACCTCCCCTCGATCGTCGGCGGGCCGGTGCTGTCCGGACTGGCGGACCTGTTCCCGCGGCGGCGCGTCATGATCGTCTGCGATGTCCTGCGGGCCGCGCTGGTGGCGGTCATGGCGCTGCCGGCCATGCCCTTCTGGGGGCTGTGCGCGCTGGTCTTCCTGATCGTGCTGATGGGGGCGCCGTTCAGCGCGGCGCGGGCGGCGGTGCTGCCGGACGTCCTGGACGGGGACCGGTACGTCGCGGGCTCGGCGATCACCAACATCACCCACCAGGCCACCCAGGTCCTGGGGTTCCTGGCGGGAGGCGCCGTCGTGGCGACCGTCGGCGCCCGCGGCGCGCTCGGCCTGGACGCGATCACCTTCCTGGCGTCGGCGCTGATCCTGCTCGGCGGGCTGCGCGGGCGTCCCGCGCCCAAGCGGCGGGAACGGGAGTCGCTCGGCCTGTGGAAGGGCACCGTGGAGGGCGGGCGGCTGGTCTTCGGCGACCGGATGCTGCGTTCCCTGGTGTCGTTCGCCTGGCTGTGCGGGTTCTACGTGATCCCGGAGGGGCTGGCCGCGCCCTACGCCGCCACGTTCGGCGGCGGGGCGGTGACGGTGGGGCTGCTCATGTCGGCGATGCCCACCGGCATGGTCATCGGGGCGTTCCTGTTCAGCCGCTGCGTCAGGCCCACGAACCGGATCCGGTCCCTGGGATGGATGTCGATCCTGGCGTGCGCCCCGCTCATCGGGTCGGCGGCCTATCCGCCCTTGTGGGTGGTCGTGGCGCTCTGGGCGCTGTCCGGGATCGGCAGCGCCTACCAGCTCGCCGCCAACGCCGCGTTCGTCGCCGCCGTCCCGCCGTCCGGGCGCGGGCAGGCGTTCGGGCTGGCGCAGTCGGGCATCCTGGCCGGTCAGGGCCTCGGCATCCTGATCGGCGGCGCCGCGGCGCAGGTGCTGGGCCCCGAGATCGTCGTCGCGTTCGCCGGGGCGCTGGGCCTGGCCGCCGCCACGACGCTCACCTTCTCCTGGAACCAGATCCGCGGCCGTGTGATCGCCACCATGCAGGAGCGCGCCTCCCTGCGTCCGAAACGGCCGGAAGGGCCGGAAGGGCCGCGACCGGAGGCCGCCGCCGGGGTCGCGAGCGGGCCCGCGCCCGGCCCGCCGAGTACGGAGGCCCTCGGCCCCGAGGCGCGAGCCGGTGCCGAGCGCGTCTCGACGCTGGTCCATGCCGCCGCCCGGCACACCGGCGAGGGGCCGCCGGGCGGGGAGGAGGGCGCCGGGGCCGGTGTGGCGCCCGGGGCGCCGCGCTACGCGCGGCCCGCGATCGGGGACATGCGCGTTCACCCGACCGGAAGCCCGGCCGGTGCCGCGATGGGGCGTCCCCGCGTCCCGTACGGTCTCGCCAGGACGCCGGGTTCGTCCTCGCAAGCCCCGGAATCCCGCGCGTCCGGCGCGGCGCCCGGGGTTCCGGACGACCCCGGGGCGGAGTCCGGCGACGCTGGGGCCGGCCCCGAGGACGCGGGGGATGGGCGGCCGGGGGACGAGAAGGCCCATCCCCGCGATGACGATGTCGAGGGGGAGGTCCGTCAGGTGGTGCGCGGCGCGGTGCCGCGTCAGGGACGCGCGCCGCGCTTTGGGGTGAAACGGCGGACGCAGAGCTGACGCGCCCCGCGGGCACGTGGCCCTCTCGCCGCCGCTTTCCTCGCTCCGTCGCGAGCCGCCCAGGTTCCTCTGGACGCGGGCCGGAGGCGGGGTCACGGCTCAGGGCGGCTTCGGTGGCTCAGGTGTAGGTGTGGCTGGGGGTCGCTCAGGTGTGGCTGTGGTCCTTGGACTCCTTGTTGATGTTCCGGTTCACGGCGTCCTTGGTCTTCTGGACGGCGTCCTGGACGGTCGGGTTCTCGTTGGCCTTCTTGATCAGGTCCTCGGCGATGGAGGACGGGCGGCCCTCCTCGGGGATCAGGACCCAGGCGAGGGCGTAGACGAGGACGCCGGCGCCGCCGAAGACCGTGAAGGCGGCCAGGCCCAGCCGCAGGATGTTGGCGTCCACTCCGAGGTAGCGCGCGGCGCCGGAGCAGACGCCGGCGATGATCCGGCCGTCGCGGGTGCGGAGCAGCTGCTTCTCGGTGGGGCTGTTCGCGGTGCTCTTCTCCATGTCCATGTTTTGATCCTGCCCATCCGGCGAACGGTATGACATCGGGATTCACCCTGATTCGTCCCTGAAAGGGCCCCTGGCCGGGTGGCCGTCGTCCCTGGCCGTACCCTGACGGCGATGCCCGGACCGCGGCGGAGCCGGACCGAGGAGGAAGCTCCATGGACATTCTGCGCGTCGACGACGCTCTGAGCGACGAGGAACGGATGATCCGCGACACGGTCCGGGCGTTCGTGGCCGAGCACATCGCTCCCAGGGTGGCCGAATGGTTCGAGGCCGGTGCCTTCCCCGCCCGGGAGCTGGCCCCCGAGCTGGGCGAACTCGGGTTGCTCGGGATGCATCTCGACGGGTACGGCTGCGCGGGGATGAGCGCGGTGGCGTACGGGGTGGCCTGCCGGGAGCTGGAGGCGGCCGACTCGGGGCTGCGCAGCTTCGTGTCCGTCCAGGGATCCCTGGCCATGTCCGCGATCCACAAGTACGGGTCGGAGGAGCAGAAGCGGGAGTGGCTGCCGCGGATGGCGGCGGGCGAGGCCATCGGCTGCTTCGGCCTCACCGAGCCCGACCGCGGCTCCGATCCCGGTGACATGCGCACCCGGGCCCGCCGGGACGGGTCGGACTGGGTGCTGAACGGCGCCAAGATGTGGATCACCAACGGGTCGCTCGCGGACGTCGCCGTGGTGTGGGCCCGGACCGACGAGGGCATCAGGGGCTTCCTCGTCCCCGCCGGGACGCCCGGGTTCTCCGCCGGGAGCATCCACCGCAAGCTGTCCCTGCGGGCCTCGGTCACCTCCGAGCTGATCCTGGAGGACGTGCGCCTCCCCGCCGACGCCGTCCTTCCGGACGTGACCGGGCTGAAGGGCCCGCTGAGCTGCCTGTCCGAGGCCCGGTACGGGATCGTGTGGGGGGCCGTCGGGGCGGGGCGCTCCTGCTACGAGGCGGCCGTCCGGTATGCGAAGACCCGGGAGCAGTTCGGCAGGCCCATCGGCGCGTTCCAGCTCACCCAGGAGAAGCTGGCCTGGATGGAGGTCGCCCTGAGCCAGGCGGGGCTGGTCGCGCTCCGGCTCGGCAGGCTCAAGGACGAGGGCGCGATCACGCCGCAGCAGGTGTCGTTCGGCAAGCTCGCGAACGTCCGTGCCGCGCTGGACGTGGCCAGGGAGGCCCGCACGATCCTCGGCGCGAACGGGATCACCCTCGAATACCCGGTGATCAGGCACATGAACAACCTGGAGTCCGTGCTCACCTACGAGGGCACCCAGGAGATCCACCTGCTCACCCTGGGCAAGGCGATCACCGGTCTGGACGCGTTCCGCTGAGTCCGGCGCCCCCCGCCCGCACGCCCCCGTGTCCGGACGGACGTGGCGTCCTCGAAGCCTTGCTTAAGGTTGGGTGGAAGGGTTTCTGATTGGACGTGCCGGTGCGGATCCGGGCAGACTCTCGTCGTCCCAGGTCAGTGACGTACGTCGGATGTGAGCAGACAGGCGAGCGAGGGAGCGGCATGAGAATCGGGATCGTCGGCGCCACCGGGCAGGTCGGGAGCGTGATGCTCAGGATCCTGGCCGAACGCGGATTCCCGGTGGACGGGCTGCGGCTGTTCGCCTCGGCCCGTTCCGCCGGGCGCAGGATCGCGTGGCAGGACACCGAGGTGACGGTGGAGGACGCGGCCACCGCCGACTACCACGGGCTCGACATCGTGCTCTTCTCCGCCGGGAAGGTCACGTCCAAGGCGCTGGCGCCACGGGTCGCCGACGCCGGCGCCGTCGTGATCGACAACTCCTCGGCCTGGCGGATGGACCCGGACGTCCCGCTGGTGGTGTCCGAGGTCAACCCGCACGCGGCGGCGGTACGCCCCAAGGGGATCATCGCCAACCCGAACTGCACCACCATGGCCGCGATGCCGGTGCTGCGGCCCCTGCACGCCGAGGCGGGGCTGACCGCGCTGGTGGTGTCCACGTACCAGGCCGTCTCCGGCAGCGGGCTGGCCGGCGTGGCGGAGCTGCACGACCAGGCGAGCAAGGTCGTCGAGGGCGCGGACCGGCTGACCCATGACGGGCGGGCCGTGGAGTTCCCCGAGCCCCAGGTGTACGTCCGGCCGATCGCGTTCAACGTGGTCCCGATGGCCGGTTCGATCGTCGAGGACGGGCTGGCGGAGACCGACGAGGAGCAGAAGCTCCGCAACGAGAGCCGCAAGATCCTGGAGATCCCCGATCTGAAGGTCTCCGGCACCTGCGTGCGCGTCCCGGTGTTCACCGGCCACTCGCTGCAGATCAACGCCTCGTTCGAGCGGCCGATCGGCCCGGAGCGCGCCGCCGAGCTGCTGTCGGGCGCCGCGGGCGTGGTGCTGTCGGACGTGCCGACGCCATTGCAGGCCGCCGGCCAGGACCCGACCTACGTGGGACGGATCCGGCGGGACGAGACCGTCGAGAACGGGCTCGCCCTGTTCTGCTCGGGCGACAACCTGCGCAAGGGCGCGGCGCTCAACGCCGTCCAGATCGCCGAGCTGGTGGCCGCCACCGGCTGACCCCGGCCGACCCGCGACCGGGCGCCTCGTCGCTCAGCCGCGGGCGCCCCTGACTTCCAGGGATTCCAGGAGGACGGCGGACGCCCGCGTGATCTCCTCGACGGCACGGTCGAACGCCTCGGCGTTGTGGGCGGCCGGGGCGCGGAACCCGGAGATCTTGCGGACGTACTGGAGCGCGGCGGCCCGCACGTCCTCCTCGGTGACGCCCTCGGTGAACGGTGGTCTGAGGGTCTTGATGCTGCGGCACATGCCCCCATTGTGACCAACGCCTCGGACGGTCCGGCCCCCGCCGATGAGCGGAGGGGGCCGGGACGGGGATCACGAAGCCGTGGGCGCGATGCGTTCGCAGAGCCAGGCGAGGGAGAGCGGGTAGCGGTACTCGATGCCGCCGTGCTCGGCGTCGAACAGCTCGAAGTAGATCTTCTTCTCGTCCACGCCGTTGTCGAGCAGGGCCTGGTGGAACGCCTGCGCGCCGATGTCCAGGTACCACTCGTCGCGGGTGCCGCCGTCGATCCAGATGGCCTGCTGGGAGCGCATCGCCTCGGCGTGCCGCGGGACCATCCGCACCGGGTCGAGGTCCAGCCAGCGCTGCCAGACGTCCGGCTTGAGCACGCCGGTGAGGGTGTCGAAGGGCAGCTCGGGGGTGCCGTCCTCGCGGGCGGTGTAGCACGCCGTGTAGCCGAGGAGTTCCAGCAGCTTGGCGTCGTACGGCTTGGTGAACGACACCCGCGCATTGAAGTCGTCCCACCAGCGGCCGATGTCGCCGTCATAGTCGCGCAGAGAACGGACCGCGTCCGGGAAATCGGGAAGATAGCAGTATTCGAACAACGCGTCACCCGCGTGGGTGGCGAGCGCCCCGAACAGATCCGGCCGGAGCATTGGCGTGATCATGGCTCCATAACCGCCGGACGATTTCCCGGAAATGGCGCGGTGCCGGGCCTCCGGCAGCGTCCGGTAATGCGCGTCCACCCAGGGGACGATCTCGTCGCAGAGGTAGGAGTGGTAGCGGCCCGTCCCGGGCGAGTCGAGGTACTGGCTGCCGCCGTAGGACGTCCAGGTGTCGACGTACACCACGATCGCGGGGGGCGCCTCGCCGCGTGCGAAGACGGCGTCGGCGGTCTCGGGAAACGGCCGCCGGAACGGGGTCCGGTTCCGCCACATCGCGATATGCCCGGTGAACCCCATGATCACGTACACCGACGGGTACCGCCTGCCGGGATCGTCGTCGTAGCCGGGCGGCACGTACACCCACAGCGGGCGCTCGTGCGGGTCGTCCAGCGGGTTGCCGCGCAGCAGCTCGCTGGTGACGACGTGCTCGTCGATGCGTCCCGCGAGGTCGGCGGACCAGGGCAGCATGGCCACTCCTTCGTGGAGGTCGTCCGTTGTCCGTACCCGCCGACGCTATCCCATGCGCGTGTTTCGTGCTCTCGCGTTCCCGTTCCGGCAATTGTTCCGGACGTTAATCGCGGCAATCGCTAAAGCCGTGATTGTCGTTGTCTGCTAGCCTTTCGGGCCGTTGGCGCCACGCCTGAGCGGCCGGCCGGGCGGCCGGCCGAGCGGCCGACAGATGCAGTCCGAGACCCAGCAGAGGGATGCCCCATGAGCCGAGAGAGCACCGTCGCCCACGTGGAGAAGATCCTCCGGGCGTACCTGGAGACCGACGAGCTGGTCCGCGACGAGGAGGGGGACGTCCCGATCCGGCGGGGCAGCGCCCTGTACTACGTCCGCGTCGGCCGCCATGAGCCGTACCGCGTCGAGGTCGTGTCCTCGGTGCTGAGCGAGGTCGAGGAGAGCTACGAGCTGCTGCGCGCCCTCAACGAGATCAACGCCGGGATCTACGGCATCCAGGCGTACTACCGCAAGGGCCGGGTGATCTTCAGCGCGGACCTGCTCGCGGAGACCCTGAGGGCCGAGGAGCTGGAGCGGGCCTGCGCGCTGATCAGCGGTGCCGCGGACAAGTACGACGACGAGCTCCAGGCCAAGTTCGGGGGGAAGAAGACCTTCGAGGACGGCGAGTAGCGGCCCCCGGCCGCGGTCCTCTCGTGCGATACCGGCGGGTCATCGGGGGTCATGTCACATAGTCGGGGCCTTTTCCGGTCCTTGAGACGAAGTGCCGTTCACCATCCGACCCATCGGGGGAGAGCATGACCGACCACAACGAGAAGGCCGCCCTGCTTCGCGAGCTGCACCGTCCGGGCGACCCGCTGATCCTGCCGAACGTCTGGGACGCCGGGAGCGCGGCGATCGTCGAGCAGGCGGGCTTCCCGGCGCTGGCGACCGCCAGTGCCGCCATCGCGGCCATGCTCGGCTACCCCGACCACGAGGGCGCCCCGGTGGACGAGATGTTCGCCGCCGCGGCCCGCGTGATCCGCGCCGCGACCGTGCCGGTGACGGTGGACGCCGAGGCCGGGTACGGGCTGCCGGCGGCCGAGCTCGTCGAGCGGCTGGCCGGCATCGGCGCGGTCGGCTGCAACCTGGAGGACACCGACCACGGGACGGGCGAGCTCGCCCCCGCCGCCCGCCAGGCCGACCGCATCGCCGCGGTGCGGGCGGCGGCCACGGCAGCGGGCACCGACCTGGTCATCAACGCCCGCGCCGACACGTTCATCACCAAGTCGCCGGAGCCGGTCGGAGAGGCCATCGAACGGGGCCGCCTCTACCTGGAGGCGGGCGCCGATTGCGTGTACCCCATCATGGCCTCGGCCGAGGACGACATCGCCGCCCTCACCAAGGGCATCCCGGGCCCGGTCAACGCCAACGCCATCAGCGTGACGCCCGGCCGCCTGGCCGAGCTGGGCGTCGCGCGCATCTCGTACGGGCCCATGCCGTACCTGCACGCCTTGGACGCCCTGAAGTCCTTCGTCACCGGCCTTCGGGAAGGGGATTCCTCCGGCGGCTCCTGAGAATGGCCCACGGTGGCCGCACCAGTCTGGGTTTCGGACGGACATTCCATCCTTTTGTAGCGTTCAATTGGGGTGTCACTCAGACCTCGGAGAACGCAGATGGCACCTTCCCCTCCTCCGTCCCCGCGGCCCTCGCCTTACCCGCCTCCACAGCGGTCGCATGCGGCGCCGAAACAGCACCGCAAAGGGATCTGGTTGGCCGGTGCCGCCGTCTTCCTGGCGGGGCTCATCCTCGGGGCGCTCGTCCTCGCCGGCGACCCGGAACCGGAACCTCTCGCGGGCCTCGGCACGCCGACCGCTCCGGTGACGGTGACCGAGTCCGTGACCGTCACGGCCAGTCCGGTCGTGACGGCCACGGCCACCGCCACGGCGACGGTCACCGCCTCGCCGTCCCCGTCCCGTACGCCCACCCCGACGCCGAGGGAGAGGGACCGCGACCCTTGGGGGACGCCAGGGGACGACGCCAGGCGGCCTCGCGCGGTCGACCCGGGCGACTTCTGCGACCAAGCGGGCGCGATCGGTATCGCCGACGGCCGCCTCTACACTTGCAAGGGACCTGGCCCGCTCAGGTGGCGCCGCTAGGAAAGGACGGCGGACATGGCGGTGACCAACTGGTCCGGCAGCGTCACCTATAGGGCGGCGCGGACGCACCGCCCGCGGTCGGTCGACGAGCTGCGCCGGATCGTCGCCGGGGCACGGCGCGTCCGGGCGCTGGGCAGCCGCCACTCCTTCAGCCTCGTCGCGGACACCGTCGATGACCTCGTGCGCCTCGACGGGCTGCCCCCCGAGGTGGAGGTCGGCGAGGGACGTTCGACGGCGACGGTGAGCGCGGGCATGCGGTACGCGGAGGTCGCCGCGGAACTGCACCGGCGGGGGCTCGCGCTGGCGAACATGGCCTCCCTGCCGCACATCTCGGTCGCCGGGTCGTGCGCGACGGGCACCCACGGCTCGGGGGACGGGCAGCGCACCCTGTCGGCGGAGGTCGTCGCGCTCCAGCTCGTCGGCCCGGACGGCGACCTGCTCGAACTGCGCCGCGACACCGATCCTGGGACCTTCCCCGGCGCGGTCGTCGCGCTGGGCGCGCTGGGCGTCGTCACCCGCCTCACGTTACGGGTGGAGCCCGCGTTCGAGGTGGCGCAGCAGGTCCGCGTGCACGTCCCGCTGGACGAGATCGCGTCCCGGTTCGGCGAGGTCTTCGGCGCCGCGTACAGCGTCAGCGCGTTCACCGACTGGCGGAGCGGCGAGGCGAACGTGTGGCTCAAACGCCGCACCGACCGACCCGGACGAGAGGCCGGGGCGGAGAGCGGGGCGTGGAACGGCGGGCGTCCGGCTTCGGAGCCGCTGCATCCCGTGCCGGGCATGCCTCCGGCCGCCTGCACCGTCCAGATGGGCGTTCCCGGGCCGTGGCACGAGCGCCTGCCGCACTTTCGTCCCGAGTTCACGCCGAGCGCGGGCGAGGAACTGCAATCGGAATGGCTGCTGCCCCGCGAGACCGCGCCCGAGGTCATCGCCGCGCTCCGGGACCTCGGCGACCTGGTCGCGCCCGTCCTCCACATCTCCGAGATCCGTACCGTCCGCGCCGACGACCTGTGGCTGAGCCCGGCTCAGGGACGGGACTCGGTGGCGTTCCACTTCACCTGGATCAGGGACCCGGACCGTGTCCTTCCGGTGGTCGCCGAGCTGGACGCGCGGCTCCTCCCGCTGGGCGCCCGCCCCCACTGGGGCAAGCTCACCACGGCGGCGCCATCCGAGATCGTCGCCGCCTACGGTCATGCCCCCGACTTCGCGCGCCTGGCGCGCACCCTCGACCCCGAGGGCAAGTTCCGCAACGCCTACGTGGACGGCCTGTTCCCGCCCGCCTGAACCGGCCGCCCGTACCGTCCACCACCGCCCCGGGAGCGGCCGGGACGGGCTCTCGGGGCGGTGGTGCGCCGGTCACCAGGTGATGGAGTGCGGCTCGGTGTAGGCGAGCAGGCCGTCCGGGCCCATCTCGCGGCCCAGCCCGCTCTGCCGGAAGCCGCCGAACGGAACGCGGTCGTCGCAGGCGACGGCGTTGGCGTTGTTGATCCAGGTGGTGCCCGTCCGCAGCCGCCGCGCGACCTCGGCGGCGCGGGACGGGTCGGCGCTCCACACCGAGGAGCACAGCCCCGACCAGCCGGTGTTCACCTCGGTGAGCACGGCGTCGAGGTCGTCGAACGGCAGGATCGGCAGCGCCGGGCCGAACTGTTCCTCGGTGACGATGCGCAGCGACGGGTCGGGGTCGAGCACCAGCGAGGGACGCAGGTAGTGGCCTCCGGAGGACGCCGCCTCGGGAGCGAGCGTGCCCAGCTCGCGGATCTCGGCGCCCGCGTCGCTCGCCTCCTGGAGCATCGAGGTCACGATGTCGCGCTGGGCCGCGCTGTTGAGCGGGCCGAGGGTGGTGGACGGGTCCTGGCCGGGTCCCACCCGGTGGGCGTTCAGCGCGCCCGTCATGGCCTCGACGAGCTCGTCGTACCGGGACCGGTGCACGTAGACCCGCTTGACGGCCATGCAGACCTGGCCGGTGGTGAGGAACGCGCCGAGCGTGAGGCGGCCGATGTTCTCCTCACCGAGGTCGGCGTCGTCCAGCACGATCGCGGGGTCGTTGCCGCCCAGCTCCAGGGTGACGGAGGTGAGGTTCGGCGCCGCCGCCGCCATGATCCGCTTGCCCGCCGCGGTGCTCCCGGTGAAGACGATCTTGGCGACCCGGGGGTCGGAGACCACCGGGGACACCGCCTCGTTGCTGCCGGTCACCACGTTCACCACGCCCGCGGGCAACCCGGAGGCGAAGCGCTCGATGGTGCGCACCAGCGACAACGGCACGCTGGGCGGCGGCTTGATCACGACGGTGTTCCCGGCCGCCAGCGCGTACGGCAGGCTCGCCGCCAGGATCGCGATCGGCCAGTTGAACGGCACGATGATGGTGACGACGCCCACCGGCAGCGTGTGCAGTTCGGAGGTGAGCGGCGGGCCGTCGAAGCGCCGCACCTCACCGAGCGTGCCGACCAGGCTGAGCGCGTGCCGGGTGCGGATGCCGAACACGTCCATCTCGACGTTCGACTCGAAGGCGATCTTGCCGTTCTCGCGGGTCATCAGCTCCGCGCGTTCCCCGGCCGTGCCGTCCAGCAGGCCGAGCGCCGCTTCGATGATCTCCGCGCGCCGCTTGGCGGGCGTGGCCGCCCACGCGGGGAAGGCGTCGTAGGCGGCGGCGACCGCGTCGCGGGCCTGCTCCCGCGTCGCGGCCGCGGCGTAGCCGACGACCTCCTCGGGGGACGCGGGGTTGTGGATGGCCGTGTGGTCGTCGGTCTCCACGGTCTTGCCATTGACGATCAGGCCCGTGTGGACGGCGGGCCGGTCGGCGAGTTCGGTCATGGTGAAGCCTCCAGGGCGAGGTGGTGACCGAAGTCTTGCCCTTCGGCCCGTTCCCGTCCAGATCGTCTGCCGGCAGGCGAAAGAGGGTTTGCGCACCTCTCGCCATTCGTCTAAAGGAGCGTCCGGGGACGGTCAGGAATCCTCGTCCCAGACGCGCTCGGTCCCGTCGGCGGCAGGTCCCTCGATCCGTCCTCGAACGTCACGGGCCTGAACCACGGGGCCGTGCACGACGCCGCTGACCGAGTTCCGGAACCCGGCGTCGTCTCCATCCCGCCGAGCCGCCCTCAGCCCATGAATCGCCACCGCGAGCCCGCCGATCCCGATGAACGCGCCGCACACGCTGGCCATCTTGTCCGCCTTGTCGAGCCCTGCCGAGGCGAAGACGATCCCGAGCGCGACAACGCTCCCCACCCCGGCGACGACCGCGCACCACGCGACAACCTTCTTCGCCATACCGCCATCCTCGGTCGGCTCCGCTCCGCGCGAAAGGCGCGGGCGTATGGTGAAACCGGACTCCCGCTTCGTCAACGTGCGCGAGGTGACCCATGGCCGACGCGGAGGCCGGCGCCGTCGCGAGCGGACGTCCCGTCGCGGAGACGCCTGTGGCGGAGATGCCGGGCTGGCAGGCCGCGCGGCGCAACCGGATCGTCGAGGCGGCGCTCGGAGCCCTGGAGCGCCAGGAGTACGAGCGGATCCGCATCGGGGAGGTCGCGCGGGCGGCGGGCGTCGCGCTGGGGACGCTCTACCGCTACTTCTCGTCCAAGGAGCACCTGTACGCCGCGGTGCTCCAGGCATGGCTCGACTCCGGGCGGCGGCTGCGGGGGCGCACCGCCTCGCGTACCCCGGAGGAGCGGGTCAGGGCGCGGGTGCGCGCCGCCATCTCCGCCTTCGAGCGCCGTCCCCAGTTCTTCAAGGTGACCGTCCTGCTCCAGGGGAGCACCGACCCGAACGCCAGGCTGCTGCTCGCCGAGTTCGCGACGTCGTCGCGGGCGATGCTGGCGGAGGAGTTCGCGGTGCTGGGCCCGGACGCCGACGACGCCGCGACCATGCTGTGGTCGATCATCCACTCCAACCTCACGGCGGCGCTCTACCACGGCCACGACATGAGCGAGGTCTACCGGATCGCCGACCGCTTCATCGATCTCCTCGCCGACCGGCTCGCCGCGCCCGAACCCGGCCACCGGCGCGTGCCCGGCGCTTAGGATGAGCCTGATCGGTGCGGGACCGACCATTTCCGGAATGCGGGGAGCGGGCGATGGAACTGACCGTCCATACCGGCGGCGAGGACGTGGGCCGGGACCTGTACGAGTGGCTGGTCAACGACGCCGAGGTCGTCCGTGACGTCCGCGTCACCGCGGGGGACCACACGTCCGAAGGGACGATGGGGTCCGGGTTCGAGCTGCTGAACCTCATCATCCCCAACGTGATCGCGCTGGGCGGCCTGGGGGTGTCCATCGCCACCTTCCTTCAGCAGCGGCGCGCCGGAGGCGGCCCGGAACCGACGATCCGGGTGCAGGTCGACGGGGATCTCGTCCTTCTCGGCACCGACGCCGAGGAGGTGCTCGGGCGGCTGTTCCGGGACGAGCTGGAGCGCGCCCGCCAGGCCGAGACGGCCGACGATCGGTGATGCCCGCCCCGGCCCTCCCGGACCCGCGCGCGTCCCGGGCGGTGCTCGTCGGGGTGTCGCGCTATCCGAAGCTGGGGGACGAGCGGCAACTGCCGGCCGTCCAGAACAACCTGGAACGCCTGGCGGCCGTCCTGCGCGACGAACGGGTCTGGGGACTGCCGGACGGGAACTGCACGGTGCTGCACCAGCCCGAGAACGAGGACGCCGTCATCACGGCGCTGCGCCGGGAGGCGGAGGCCGCCGAGGACACGCTGCTGTTCTATTACGCCGGGCACGGGTTCGTCGATCCCGCGGTGAGAAGGGACCTGTGCCTTGCGCTGCCCGGCGCGTACGAGCCCGGCGGCGCCCATGTCTCCATCTCCTACCGGCTCGTGCGTCACGAGCTCCGGCTGACCGCCGCCCGGGTCCCGCACAAGATCGTGATCCTGGACTGCTGCTGGAGCGGCCTGGCGCTGGACGGCGGGCTGGGCGAGACCGGCATGCCGGCGACCGCGATCGAGGGCAGCGCCGTGCTCACCGCCGCGGCCTCGACCAGGCAGGCGCTGTCGCCTCCCGGCATGACGTACACCGCGTTCACCGGCGCGCTGCTCGGCATCCTCGACGGCGGCGTCCGGAACGGCGAGCCGCTGCTGGACGTCGGCACCGTCTTCACCGCGCTCAAGAGCGAACTGGAGGACCGCGCGAAGAAGGACAGGCGCGTCCCGATGCCGCAGCTCGCGAGCACGGGCGACGGATCGCGGCTCATCCTGGCCCGCAACCCGGCCGCCGCACGTCCGCCGGAGACGCCTCCCTCAGAACCGCCGCCCGAGGTTCCGGCCCTCACCGGGCAGGCACTGGCCGACCGGGTCCTTGAGCTGCGGCGCAACGGCCGCTACGAGGAAGCCCACCGCCTCCAGCGGCAGGCCGCCCGCGCAGGCGACGCCCAGTCGGTACGGGGCGTCGCCGCCGAACTGCGGCGCAGCGGCCACTACACCCAAGCGGCGGAACTCGAAAAGGGCGCGAACTGAGGTCAGCCCTCGCCCAGGGTCAGGACGTGCCGCCCGAACTCGCGGGAGAAGAGGCTGAGCCCGCCCTCCGGTGTCCGGGAGACCACCCCCATCTGGATCAGCCGGGACAGGTCCGCCGACGGCTGGATCCCGGGGGCTCCCGCGGCGATCCGGCGCAGCAGCGCGGAACCGTTGCCGCCGGTGTCGGCGTCGATGTTGCCGATCAGCCGGTCGAACTGGGCGTGGAACTCGATGGCCTCGCTCTCGTAGCAGGCCGCCACGTCCACCTTGCCGGTCTCCGCGTACGCCTGCACGACGCGGTTGCACATCAGCTCCAGCAGGAACGGGTGCAGCCCGGTGCGGTCGACGATCTCGTCCCGTACCGAGGCCAGGCCGATCCCGGCGGACGCCGCCCGCGCCAGCATCAGGTCGGCCTCCTCGTCGGTGAACATCCCGACGTACAGCGGGTTGATCACCACGGCGCCGAGGATGGAGCCCGCCTGGGACGCCGCCTCGGCCGACTCGATCACCTCGATCGGCCGCCGGGAGATCGTGATCAGGCCGAGCGGGAACTCCGGCTCGCTGGCCAGGTCGCGCAGCAACTGGAAGTCGGGGGGCTTGGCGACGCCCGCCGCGCGGTCGAACTCGTCCAGCACCAGGAGCACGTGGCGGCCCGCCTTGCGCACCGCCTTGAAGAACGCGCGCACCCCTTCCTTGAGGTCGTACCAGCCGTCGGCCATCTGCACGCCCGACCCGATCGCGGCCAGGGCGCCGTCCACGCCCGGGGCGTCCTCAAGCTGCTCCATCACCGACCTGACCATCGAGCGGAACATGTCGTCGCCGCTCGCGCAGGTGCCCACGTTGATCACGACGGCGGTCAGGTCCGGGCGGTCGGCGGCCGTGCCGAGCGCGCGCCGGACCAGGCTGGTCTTGCCGACCCTGTGGTGCCCGAGCACCCGGAGGTTCGCGGGCCGGCCCGGCTCGGCCCAGGTCGCCCGCACCCGGCGCAGCAGATGGGCGCGCCCGATGAACCGGTCGCCCTCGGCGACCTGGCCGACCAGCCGGTACGGGTTGACGTGGACCGTGCCGCCGGAGGGCTCGCCGGACGGCGCCATCAGCCCCGTCCCCCGGACTTCTCGCCGAAGTGCTGCAACAGCCAGTCCTGGTAGATGCGCACCACGATCCGGTACGAGCCCGCGTCCCTGCGGATGACGTCGCGCAGCACCAGGTCGGCGAGGATCTCGTCCAGCCGCGGCCCCTGGTACTCGGCCCTGATCGCCGCGATGGTCGCCGCCTGGTGCCGGGACGCCCGCGCGATCGCCAGCAGGACCTGCTGGTAGTCCTGCGGCGTGAACTCCGGATCGGTGTACCCGGGCGACTCCAGGTTGTCGAAGTCGTTGGCGCCCAGCCCGCTGATGAACTCGTCCCTGACCCGCTCGATGTCGGCCTCGGTGACCACCGGCGCGTGCTCGGCGTTCATGTAGTTGACGAGCTGGTAGCAGAAGCGCTGGATGTAGAAGGCGCTGCCGCCGGTCAGCTCCAGGATCCGGTCGACGGCACGCTCCTGGTAGCGGCTGATCTGCTTCTCGGCCCCGCCGATCCAGATCGGCTCGACGATGAGCCGCCTGGCGTCGGAGTCGGCCAGGTAGGTGACCCGCTCGATGGCGAACACCCCGAACACGTTCGGGTCGGCCTGGATCAGCCGGTCCAGCGCGTCCTGCCCGACGATCACCAGGTGGAACAGCCGGCGTTCGATCAGCGCCTTGAACGCCTGCATGAACGAGGGGGACAGCCGCCCCTCCCGGATCCACTGGTCGATGTACTGGAACTCGTCGATCAGCACGACCAGCGGAGGCTGGCGGCCCCCGGTCCGCTCCCGGTACCGCTCGATCAGCATCGCGCAGTCGTACACCGGTTCCGGGCTCTCCAGGAACCGGGCCCGGTCGAGGTCGGGCGGCAGCAGCGGCTCGACGCCGCCACCGGGGTCGAGCTTGCGCAGCGCCGTGTCCGCCTGCTCCAGGATCCGCCACATCAGCAGCGCCAGCAGCCGGCTGTTCATCGTCTGCCGGGTCTCGGCGGGCAGCTCCTCGATGTCGGTGATGTTGCCCACCGGCAGGTCGCCGATGTTGCCGACGTCCACGACCGGAAGCCCGTCGTCCTGTTCGAGCTGCCCCTTCAGGTGGTGCCTGATGGAGGTCTTGCCGGCCCGCTTCTGGCCGAACACCGCGATGCCGATCCCGGGCGAGTGCGCGTCCCGGAGCTTGGCGCGGATCCTGGAGATCAGCTCGTCCCGGCCGAAGAACATGTTCTCGTCGATCACCGGGCGGCCGCTCGCGCCGTCCTGGAACGGGTTGGGGATCGCCTGGAACTCCTCCTGCCGGGCCAGCCGCACCGGCAGCGTCGCCTCGAAGACGACCGTCGTGTCGCTGGACCGCGGCTGGTAGCGCAGCTCCACCGGCAGGGAGAACGCGCCCGCCTCCACGCCCTGCTCGGTCACCCGCAGCCGCACCTGCTCGATCCGGTGGTCGCCGCCGCGCACCGCCGCGGGAAGCTGGATCCTCGGCTGGTCCACCTTGAACAGCAGCGGATCGGAGTTGATCGTCAGCTCCGGCGACTCCAGCGGCGCGTGGCCGAACGCGTTGGCCACCTTGATCTGGACGGTCACGATGCCCTTCTGCGGCCCGCTGCTCTGCTCCAGCGCCAGCGTCAGGCCGGGCAGCGGCGGCTGGCTCTCCACGAGCTGCTGCTGGGTGTCCTTCACCAGGTGCTCGACCCGCTCGGCGATCGGCTCGACCAGCTCCACGGTCAGGCTGGTCGGCCCGCGCTCGACCTCGGCGCGCAGCCCGCGCGCCGTCTGCCCGGCGCGGCGCAGGCAGTTCTCGCGTTCCTCGAACGACTGCTCGTTGCCGTACCGGCGCAGCTCCAGCAGCGCCTCGCGGATCTGGCTGAGCGCGACCCGCAGCGGCTCGGACGCGGGCTGCTCGTGGTCGCCGAGCCGGTTCAGCGCCGCTTCCAGGTCCACTTCCGAGATCGTCAGGTTCCGCAGCTCGGCCAGCCCGTGCACGATCCTGCGGCGGCTGCGGCTCCACTGCTCACCGGCCTGCTGCCAGCCCTGGCGCACCTGCTGGCCGACCGGCTCGACCTCGATGCCGTACTCGTCCCGCAGGAAGCCCACGCTGGCCTCCATCAGCTCGGGACGCGAGGTCACCGCCGTCAGCACCAGGTCCCTGGCCAGGCTGGTGTCGGCGATGAGCTGCGGCATCAGCAGGAACGAGTCCCGCCCGTGCCGCCGCTCGTCGGAAAGGATCTTGCCGACCGCCTCGGTCAGCGGCGCCGTGCTCTCCCGGTCGCGCCGCCGGTTCTGTTTGGTCGTCCGGCCGCGCAGCGAGCGCAGATAGCCGATCAGGGCCCAGCGCACGTCCGGGACCCCGTCGCTGTCCTCGCGCTCGTCGGCCGCGGCGAGCGCCGCGCAGTACAGGTCGCGCGCCGACTCGTGCTCCTGCCGGTCCAGGACGATGTCGGCCAGGGTCGTCAGGCCCAGGTAGAGGAACTCCTGGGCCCTGCGGTCGCCGAGGTCCTTGGCGATGCTCGCGGCGGTGATGTAGAACCGGGCGCTGTTCTCCGGGTGGGTCAGCGCGAACTGGCGGGCCGACTCGGCGATGACGTTCAGGTCGCGCTGGCTGAACGGCTTGCCGCCCTTCCCGGTGCGGGCCTCGTCGGAGAACTTCCCCACGACGTAGGCGACCAGCGGGGGAGTCGGGTCGCCGAGGCCGGGCATCTCCGACTGCAACAGGTGCTGGACCAGGCTGGTCGTGCCCGAGCCGGGGTCCTCGCCCTGGAGCAGCGCCTCGATCTGCATCCGGATGTTCGCGGCCCGGTCGTCGGTGAGCCCTTCGATCGCCTGCTCGGCCTCGGCCAGGTCCGCCGGGTTGCCGCGCTGGATCAGGGCCAGCGCCAGGCCGCGCTGCGCCGCCGGGTTGTCCGGCGCCTGGTCGAGGAGCTGCCGCCACTCCGTCGAGGAGTCGACGCCGGCGGCCAGCTTGACGTAGGCGATCTGGTGGCGGAGGTGGTACCGCTTGCTGCTGGTCAGGTCGCTGCGCCGGAACTGGCGGTCGAGCACCTTCAGCGCCTCGGTGTACCGGCGCGCCCCGGTCAGGAAGTCGATGAGGATGTTGTCCAGGCTGTCGCCGGGACGGACCATCCCCTCGCACTCCTCCTCGATGATGCGCAGCGCCGCCTCCGCGCCCTCGGTGCGCTTGGTCAGCCACGCCAGGTCCTTGACGGCGCTCTCCCGCTTGGGCCCTCCCTTGCGGATGGCCTCGCGGTACGCCTTCTTCGCGGCGTCCAGGTCCTTCACCTGGTGTTCGAGGAACTTGGCGCGCTGGTACGGGTCCTCCCTGCGGCGGGCGTGTTCGGAGAGGCGCCGCGTCCCCTGCCTTGAGTTCCCGGTGTGCGCGGATTGGGCGGGGTCCCGTGCGGGCGGGGGCGGGGTCTTGAGAACGGCCGCCTTCGGAACGGCACCGGCCGGCTTCGGCATCGGCGTCGTGACGGGCTGCTTGCCGGACAGCGCCCGCCGGACCACTTCCTCCGCGGCCTCGTCGTAGGCGGAGGAGCCGAGCAGTTCCCCGAGCTGGTCGCGGTTGCCTTGCGCGTCCAGAAGGTCCAGCAGCGCGTCCCAGGCGGGCACGTCGTAGTCGGGAGCGACCGCGTGGAAGTACTGGAGCAGCGAGTACTTCGCGGTCTCCCCGTCGCCGAGGCGTGCCGCCGCGATGGCCAGCAGCCGGTGCGCCGGTACGTCCCCCGCGTCGGCGGCGAACGCCAGGCGGCGCTGCGCCGTTTCCTCGTCCCCTTTGAGCAGCGCGAGGGCACCGAGCAGACGGGTCAGCTCCGCGTTCGTCTGGTCCCCGTTCCAGAGGTGCAGAGCGCGCGTGTAGAAATGGCCGACCCGGTTGAACTTGAGATCCAGCTCATTGATCCGCTCCGCGTATTCGTAGGAATTGCGGATCTGCTGGAGGGCGGGGCGCGCGTCCGGCCTCACATAAACGTCGAAGTCGACCGGGACCGTATCCAGGGCCGCCACTTCGGCGAGTGCGTCCCGCAGATCCGGGGTCTCGCCCGCGGGCTTTCCTTCGGGCGCGGGACGGGCGGGCGGCACCGGAGCCGGGGGCTCTTCGGCGGCGGGTGGCGGCGCAGACGGCTCCTCGGCCGGGGCGGCGGGGGCGGGTTGCGGGGCGGGCGGCTCGGGCGCGGCGGAAGGCGCAGGAGCGGGCGGCGTTGGAGCGGCCGGCGCGGGCGCCGGCGCTACGGGGGCGGGAGGTGCCACAGGCGCCGCGGGCGTTACGGGGGATGCCGCCGCCGGCTCGGCGACGGGAGGCGTCTTCGGCGTCACCATCACCACCGACGCGAGGGCGATGACCACCGGCTGCTGATCGGGTCGGCGGAGTTTCAACCGGACGAGAGTGAGCTCTTCCAGTACGCCCTCGAAAGTCGCCCCGTTCATGAGGGACAGTTCGACGTAGTCGCCGACCCGAGCCACCGACTGGATGAACTCAGCGTCCACCGCGCCCCCATTCGACAACCGCGCCGCGCGGCGCCGGACCGGCCTCCAGCGCATGGCACGCTAGCCGCGCATACACACCTTAGTACCGCATCACCCCTTATATGGAGAGTCGAACGGGTGCCGGTCGGCCGCCCGTGCACCCCTTCGTCCGAGTTGCTTCTGGTTCGGGTGTCAGGTCCATAACCTCCTATGCTGCGGCCCTATGACCGAACCCTTCGCGACGGCGCGACTCGACCAGGCCCCCGAGGTCATCGCGCCCGACGGTGCCACCGTCCGGCCGCTGTGCGTGCTCCCCGGAGCGGCCGGCTTCGCCCAGTTCGAGCTGCGACCGGGGCAGACGGCGAAGGCGGTGTCGCACGCCACCGTCGAGGAGATCTGGTTCGTCACCGACGGCGCGGGCGAGATGTGGCGCGCCCAGGACGGCCGCGAGGAGATCACGACGCTGGAGCCGGGCGTGTGCCTGACCATCCCGCTGGGCACGACGTTCCAGTTCCGCGCGGGGGAGCAGGGCCTGCGCGTGGTGGCGGCGACCGTCCCACCCTGGCCGGTGGACAGCCCCGACGAGGCCACGGTCCGGCCCGGCCGCTGGTGAGCGGCGCTCAGCGGCGGACGGCCGGGGGCGCCTGGGATCCGTCGCGGCCTCGCCGGCGGTGGACGAGGTCGAAGGCGGCGGCGAGCGCGAGCCAGGTTCCGCCGAGGATGTAGCCGCCGAGCACGTCGGTGAACCAGTGCGCGCCGAGATAGACCTGTGAGACGCCCACCAGCAGGATCACGGCCGCGGCGCCGCCGAGGAGAGCGGCGCGGACGCGGAGCGGGTGACCGCGCGCCAGCAACAGGGCCAGAACGCCCCAGGCGGCGATGCTCATGGCGGCATGGCCGGAGGGGTAGGCGGGACGCTGGGCGAGCATGTCCGCCACCGGGGGCGGCGGCCTCCCGACAAGGACGCGGACGCCCTCGTTGAGGAGCCCGGCGCCCGCGAACGCCACCCACAGCTCGGCCGTACCGAGCAGGTCACGGCGGCGGAGCAGCGTCACGGACGCCACGGCCAGGATGAACGTGAGGACGCCCCAGGAGCCGAGCCACTGGATGATCTCCATGGCCTGGGTGATCCCGCCGACGCGATGGTCCTGGGCGAACTCCATGATCCACGGGTCCAGCCGGGCGATCTCCTCGTACTCCCGAACGTCCTGCGCCAGCGCAGCGAACGTCCAGGTGCCGAGCGCCGCGACCGCCACAGCGGTGGTGAGGGGAAGCCCGGTCGGTTGGGCCGGGTCGAGCCGCCGCTCGACCCAGGCCGCCTGGCGGGGGAAGCGACGGCGCAGGCGGCTGTCGCGCCACCGGCCCGCGATCGCGAACGGCCGGCGGTCCGACCGCCGCAGCCGCCTGACCAGCGCGCCCGTGGCGACGAACACCAGCACCAGGCCGAGGACGGCCAGACCGGTACGAGTGGCCAGATGCTCGGCACGCTCCAGGCTCGTTCCCGCGAGGTAACCGATCAACGTGGTCGTGACCGCCCAGGCGATCCCGCCCGTGACGTTGTAGAGGGCGAACGTCCGGTACGGCATGCGGGCCGTCCCCGCCAGGCCGGGAACCAGCACCCGGAGCGCGGCGGTGAACCGTGCGGCGAAGACCGCCTTCCCGCCGCGCTCGGCGAGGTACCGTTCGCCGCGATCCAGATGCCGCCGTTTGACGAGGCGTCCCGCCGTCATGTGGATCAGGCGCCGCCCCCACCGCTTCCCGACCTCGTACCCGATGGTGTCGCCGGCGATGGCCCCGGCCGAGGCGGCGGCCATCGCGGCCGCGAGGGAGACCCGATGCTGGGACGCCAGTACACCGCCGAGCAGGACCGCGATCTCCCCCGGGAAGACGAACCCGGCGAACACCGCCGACTCCAGCAACGGGAACGCGAAGATGACGGTGAGCGCCGCGACGCCGTGGAGCATGAGGATGTAGTGGACGACATCACCGATCACCGCGTCCCCCCGGACCACCGACGCGCCCGCTCAGTAACCGCAACCCTACTGAATGTAGTGATCCGCTCGGGCTGCGCCGCGGAGACGGGCGCCTGGCTCAACCGGAGTGGCGGTGCGGCGGCTGCGCCGCGGCCCGGATGATCTCCTCGATCGGGCCGGGCGGCACCAGCTCGGGCGGGAGCGGCCGGGCGACCTCGTCGAGCGCCGCCAGGCCATGGGCGATGGCCGGCTGGTCGTGGCTTCCGCGACGTACGCAACTGGCGATACGGCGCGCGGGCGTCGGGTCGCCGCTCAGCGGGATCCGGACGACGGCGGAATGGGCCGGCAGCGGCGCCAGGCGCGGGATGAGGCAGATGCCGAAGCCGTTGGACACCAGGGCGATGACGGCCGGCCACTCCTTGGCGTTGTGCGTGATCCTCGGCGCGAAGCCGGCGGCGGCGCAGGCCGCGAGGATCACCTGCCGGTGCGAGGCCTCCCCCACCGGGACGATCCAGTCGTCGCAGGCCGCCTCGGCGAGCTCGACGCTCTCGCGGTCCGCCAGCGGGTGGTCCACGGGCACCACCAGGTCGAGCGGGTCGTTCACCAGCGGGCGCTGGTCGAAGCGGGCGTCGTCCAGCGGCGGGGCGTCGGGGGTGACGACCACGACGGCGATGTCGGCGTCCCCGGTCAGCAGCAGGTCGAAGCACTGATGGGCGTCGGCCTCCATCATGCGCAGATCGAGCCGTGGATGCGCCGCCCGCAGCCGGGAGGCCGCCGGAACGACCAACGCGGCGAGCCCGGTGGGGAACCCGCAGAACCGGAGCAGCCCGGCCTGCGCGTCCTTGTGGGCGGCCAGGTCGCCCAGGGCGCGTTCCCATTGCGTGCGCAGCGTGTCGGCGTGGGCCAGCAACGTGTGGGCCGCCGGGGTCAGCCGCACCCGCCGTCCCTCATGGAGCAGCAGCTCCACGCCGACGTCCCGGGAGAGCTGCCGGATCTGCTGCGAGACGGCGGACGGGGTGAGGTTCAGCGCGGCGGCCGCCGCGGTCACGGTGCCGTGCTGATGGAGGACCCGCAGGACCTGGAGTCGCCTCAGATCAATCATTAAGGTGACTCTAAATAAAATCCCCAAAAAATAGTAGATAGACCTACATGCTCTTTGGGTTCCAGACTGGCCGCATGGAATCGACGAGCATCGTGGAGCCGACCACCGTACCCGAGCCGGACCGCTGCCGCTGGTGCGGGCGTCGCGAAGATGAGCCGATGCACGTCGTGTCGCGCCATCTGACCTCGACCGGCCTCATCGTGTACGCGCGGTGCCGCTGCGGGCTGCTGCGTGTTTGGCAGATCCCGCTGTCCGCCGGTGCCGCCGCCCTCCTGGCCCATGCCGCACACCCTGCGGAACCCCATCGGTAGGGCGGGCTAACCCGGCGACGACCTTTCGGCGGTCGTGTAGATCCTGAGCATGCGGTTCGCGCCGCGTTGGAACTCGTACGGTACGGTCGGGCACTCGCTGTGCGCGCCGGTCGCCGCTTCGATGTCGGCGCGGAGCGCGTCGAGGAACGCGACCGGTTCGCCATGGCCCATGTGGACGAGCGGAAAGATCCTCACCTCGCGCCGGCTGACCCGGCACAGCTCAAGGATCGCCCTGCGGTGCCAGTCCCGATCGTGGTCGCGGGCCCAGGTGAACAGCAGGTGCGAGCACAGGACGAGGTCGGCGCTCGCGTCCGCCAGCGGCAGGCGGGGGAGGCCGGCGGCGACGTAGCGGCCCGGGTGCCGCCGCAGATCGGCGAGGAACTCGGACGCGGCGGCCCGGCGCATCTCCTCGTGCCGGTCAGGCGAGCCGTACCAGTCCCATACGAAACGCCTCCTCTCGGCCCGGAACATCTCCTGGCACCGGGCCAGATCGGCGGGCAGTCGATCGGCCACCGCCTTGGTTCCTTGCGCGTAGAGCGGGTCCATGGCGATCGCGCGGGCGCCGTCGCCGGCGGCCTTGGCGGCGAAGCTCGACCCACCGGCGGCGCAGTCGACCGTGACACCCGTCAGGTCCTCGTCGGCGAGGTCGAACATCGCACGGTATTCGGCATAGGAGCGCGACGTGAGGAGCATGCGGCTAGGCCCCCGCCTTCGCGCCGTCCAGGCCGAGGACGCCCGCCACCGCGCGGGCGGTCAGTTCCTCGTCGTGCGGCGCATGCCCGGCGACCGCGATGGCGGTGCCCTCCAGCGCTCCCATGTACGCCAGCGCGACCGCCCGGGCGGGCGGGCCGGACGGGATCGTTCCGTCCTTGCGTCCCGCGTTCACCAGGCGGGTGATGCGCTTGACGGCCGTCTCGACGGCCCGTTCGATCTCCTGGCCGACCGGATGGTCCTGACCGCTGAACTCGACCCTGAGCGCCATGATCACCCGGGCGATGTCCCGCCGGCAGAAGACGGCGTGCCCGCGCGCCATCGCGAGGAGCTCGGCGACCGGCGTGGGTTCCCGCCGGGCCGGTTCGCCGACCTCGCGCAACCAGTTCTCGTGCACCCAGTCGATCACGGCGAGCGCCAGGTCCTGCTTGTCCTTGAACTGGTGGTACAGGGCGCCGCGCGTGTATCCGGCATCGCGGGCGACCTCTTCGAGCACGAGGTGGCCGTAGCCGTAGCGGGACAGCCCTCTGGCGGCGGATTCGAGCAGGGCGGATCGCGTGCGGGCGCTGCGCTCCGCCTGGGTCGGCCGGCGGCGCGCGAGCTGGGCCGACTTACCTACGTTCATGTACGTACGTTATCCCGCGTCACATGACCAGCCCGGCCACGATGTACGGGAGGGCGCCGGCGGCGATGCCCCCGAACACCGCCGCCGGCAGGGTCACGCCCCGCCCGGCGATCAGGGCGGCACCGAACCCCAAGGTGCCGATCAGCGCCGCGTAGATCGCCGTGATGGGCGACAGGAGCAGGGACAGCACGGCGCTCAGGCCGAACGCGAGCCCGCGCTTCCGCGGGGATCCCGCCTGCCGGGATGGTGAGGGCGGCATGGTCACGACTCCTCGTCGTCGGATCGGGTGGCGAGTTCGGCGAGGACGGCGGCGTGGTCGGAGGGCCAGACACCGTTGACCGGGCCGTCGCCCACCCGGCGTACGGACAGGACACGGCCGATCCCGCCAGGACCGGCGGGGCCGACGTGGATGTAGTCGATACGTCCCGAGGGCTCGTGCATGCGAGCGGCATAGGGATTGGCCCTGTCCCAGGTATCGCCCGGCGCGGAGGGATCGGCGTACTCCCAAGCGTCCATCAGGGCCTGGCCGGGCACGGCGGGGGCGGTCTTGTAGCCGCCCAGCAACCGGATCTCGTCGGAATCGGGCAGGGCGTTGTAGTCACCGGTGAGGACGACGGGGAAAGGGGTGTGCGCCCCGTGTTCGGCGACGAACCGGGCCAGGGCGGTGACCTGGGCGCAGCGAACCGCCGATTCGTGCGGGGCGGAGTTGAGGTGGGTCGTGAAGAACGCGATGGGATGGCCGGGGGCGTCCACGCGGACGTGAAGCGCCTGGTGGCCGTCGTCCCGGCCGCCCGCGGTGGGGAGCCGCAAGGTGGCGCGGTCGCCGATCGGCCACCGGGTCAGGACGGCGTCGCCGACATCGATCCCGTCCTCGCCCGACCGTTTGTGCCAGCGTCCGGGACGGTCCGAGGCCGCCCACGTCCAGTGCATCCCGAGCCGGTCGGCGAGCCACCCGGCCAGGTTCTCCTGGCCGTCGTCCCAGACCTCTTGCAGGCCGATGAGGTCGCAGTCGAGCCGTTCGAGGGTGTCGGCGATCGCCTGCCGGCGAGCCTGCCAGGGCCCGAAACGCCACCACACGTTCCAGGTGAGCACCCGCATCGCTCGCTCCCTTCCCGCGCACATACATACACGAGTGTATGTTACTGGCGGTCCGTCCGGGGGGGCGGGGATTTATACAACAGGAGATTGTGTAAACTCGGCCTCGTGACGTACGTGATCGCCGAGCCGTGCGTGGACGTGATGGACCGGGCGTGCGTGGACGAGTGCCCGGTCGACTGCATTTACGAAGGCGCGCGCAGCCTGTACATCCATCCGGACGAGTGCGTCGACTGCGGCGCCTGCGAACCGGTCTGTCCCGTCGAGGCCATCTACTACGAGGACGACCTCCCCCAGAAGTGGAAGCCCTACCTGGAGGACAACGCCGAATTCTTCACGCTGACGCTGCCCGGCCGGGACGCGCCGCTCGGCTCACCGGGTGGAGCGTCCCGGCTCGGCCCTGTCGCCGCCGACGCGCCTCTGGTGGCGGAGCAGCCGAGGCCCGTGTCATGAAGGAACGCGGCGCGGGAACGCCCAAGCGGCGGGACCACGGTCGGCGCCAGGAGGTCCTCGCGACCGTTCGCGCGTCGGCGTCCCCGCTCAGCATCCTCGACATCGCCGGGCGCCTCGGCGTCCATCCGAACACCGTCCGCTTCCACCTCAACGCCCTGCTGGAGAACGGCCAGGTGGAGGAGGCCCAGCCGGAAGCGGCCGGGCCGGGGCGACCGCCGCTGATGTTCCGCGCCCCCGCCGGCATGGATCCGGCGGGGCCGCGCAATTACCGGCTGCTCGCCGGGATCCTGGCGGACGCCTTCGCCTCCGAGCCCGACCCGGTGGAGAAGGCCACCGAGGTGGGGCGCGCTTGGGCACGGCGCACGGCCGCACCGTCCGGCCCGGCGCGTACCGAAGACGGGTTCGCCGCCCAGGACGAGGCGATCGGCCACCTCATGACGATGCTGGACGACCTGGGCTTCGCCCCCGAGCACGAGCCGGAGCGCCGTCCCGGCCAGATCGGCCTGCGCCACTGTCCGTTCCTCGAACTGGCCTCGGACAGGCCGCAGGTGATCTGTTCCATCCACCTGGGCCTGATGCAGGGAACGATGGCCGCCCTGAACACACCGATCACCGTCGAACGGCTCACGCCGTACGCCGAGCCGGACCTGTGCCTGGTCCACCTCGGCACGGCCCCCGGCACTCCCGGCGAGGCCGACGACCCCAGCAGGGAAGGAGAGCGCCCATGACCTCGCTGGCCGCCGCCGCGACGTTCACCTGGCTCGGGATGGTCCTGGCCATCTCCTTCATGGAGGCGCCGCTGAAGTTCCGCGCCCCCGGGGTGACGATCCCCCTGGGACTGGGCATCGGGCGGCTGGTGTTCCGGGCGCTCAACGCCGCCGAGACCGTGCTGGCGGTGATGGTCGTGGCCGGGCTCCTGCTCGGCGACCCGTCCACGACCGGTGCGGTCGCCCTGGCCGTCGCCATCGTGACGCTGGCGGCGCAGCTCGCGCTGGTACGCCCGCGCCTGACCCGCCGGTCGGACCGGATCCTGGCCGGTGAGGAGGCGCCGCGCTCCCACGCCCACCACGCCTACATCGCGCTGGAGGCGGTCAAGGTCATCGCGCTCGTCACCGGGGGCGCCGCGGTCCTGGCCGCCTCCTGAGGACAACGCGCCGGACGCGAGCCCGACCGCGGCGCCCACCGCGCTGTCATGGGAGCTGTCCCGCGATGTTCACGTTGCGTGCCTGAGATGTAACGTCACATTTCCGCGCCGTGATGACCAGACCCGATCTCGCGACGGTTCCATACCGCCGGATGACCTCCGTTTGGGCTTCCGGGTCCGCCCGGTGCCGGGCCCCCGTACGGGCGCGTCGGTCCGATGCGCGCGTCGGCGCATGGCGGGGCACTCGGGGGGAAGCCCGGTGCTATGGGGGATTACCGTGCGCTGGTGCTCACCGGCCACTTTCCACCCGAGGTGGGCGGCGTCCAGACGTTCACCTGGGAACTGGTGCGCCGGTTGCCCGCCGACCGGCTGCTGGTGGTGGCGCCCGCGTGGCCGGGGGCGGCGGAGTTCGACGCCGGGCTGGACTTCCCGGTGGTGAGGCGGCACGGATACCTGCTGTTCAAAGGGCTGCGGAGGCTGGTCGCGCGGCACCGCGCCAAGGTCGGCTGGATCACCGCCGCCGCGCCGTTCGGCCTGTACGCGCCGCTGATCCGGGCGGCGGGGGTGGAGCGCCTGATCTGCTCGACCCACGGGCAGGAGCTGGGCTGGAGCCGGGTGGCGCCCACCCGGGCGGCGCTCGGCGTGGCCGCCCGCCAGTTCGACGTCCTCACCTATCTCAGCGCGTCCACGCGGCAGGTCCTCGAACGGGTGGTCGGCGACCGGACGCACCTGGTGCAGCTCGCGGGCGGCGTGGACACCGACCGGTTCCGTCCCGGCCTGGACGGCGGCACGATCCGCGACCGGCATGGACTGGGCGATGGTCCAGTGGTGCTCAGCATCGCGCGCCTCGTCCACAGGAAGGGGCACGACGTCCTGATACGGGCCTGGCCCGAGGTCGTCCGGCGCTTCCCGGACGCGCGGCTGGTCATCGTCGGCGACGGCCCCATGCGGCCCCGCCTCAGCTCCCTGGCGGACGAGCTGTCCCCCGGCAAGGTCACGCTCACCGGGGAGGTGCCGTCCGAAGACCTGCCCGCCTACCACGCCGCCGCCGACGTCTTCGTCATGCCGTGCCGGGACGACCGCCGCGGGCTCCAGACCGAGGGGCTCGGGCTGTCCACGCTGGAGGCGTCGGCGTGCGGGCTTCCGGTCGTGGTGGGACGCTCCGGAGGCAGCCCTGAGTCGGTCGTGCAGGGGAAGACCGGCGTCCTGCTGGACGTGGAGCGCCCCGGCGTCCTCGTGGACGCGCTGAACGACCTGCTGTCCCATCCGGACCGGGCACGGGCGATGGGCCGGTCCGGTAGCGCGTGGGTTCGCGAGCACTGGAGCTGGCAGCGGGCGGCCGATCGGCTGGACGCCCTCCTGAGCGGCGACCCGGTGGGGAAGACGTCCGGATGGGCCTCAAGGAGCAGCTGAACCGCCGGGACTTCCGCCGGCTCATGATCGGCCAGACGATCTCCGTGCTGGGCGACTGGATGGGCACCCTCGCCCTGATGTACCTCGTGCTGGAGCTGAGCGGCTCCACGACCGCGGTGGGCGGGGTGCTGGTGCTGCGGCTGCTGCCCTCGGCGCTGGGCGCGCCGCTGGCCGCGCGGGTCGTGACGCGGTGGCGGCGGCGGGACGTGATGCTGACCTCCGACCTGATCCGCGTCGGGATGGCGGTGCTGCTGCCCCTCCTGCCCTGGCTGGGCTGGGTGTACTTCTGGGCGTTCGCCATCGAGGTGGTCAGCCTGTGCTTCCTGCCCGCCCGGGACGCCGCCATCCCGTTCCTCATCGAGGACGGCGAGAAGGAGCACGAGACCGGCACGCTGGAGGTCGCCAACGGGATCACCATGGCGACGTCCTACGGAATGATCCCGGTGGCGGCGGGGGCGCTGGGGCTCGTCCTGTGGTTCTCCGACACCGTGGGCTGGGGCGGCCACTGGCGCTACGTGATCGTGTTCTGGGTCAACGCCCTCACCTATCTGGTCTCCTACTTCGTGGTGAGGTCGATCCCGGACCTCGGCCCCGGTCCCGAAGAGCCCGAAGGTCCCGAAGAGCCCGAAGGTCCCGGAGAGCGGAGGCCGACCGCGGAGAAGGAGCCGTCCGGCGGTTTCGTCGCGGCGCTGCGGCTGCCCGTGGTCCGCGCCGTCCTCCCGGGGATGGCCCTGGTCGCGCTCGGACTGGGCGCGCTGTTCTCGCTCGGCGTGGAGTTCGTCCGCAACGTCCTGGACGCGGGACCGATCGGGTTCGGCCTGCTGGTGATGCTGTTCGGCATCGGCGCGCTGATCGGCCTGATCGTGCTGCGCAGGCGCAAGGGGAAGAACCTCCTCGCCCAGGTCCGGCTGGGGACGGCCACCCAGGGCGTGGTGATCGCCGTGATGGGCGGGCTCGGCTCGACGGCCTGGGCCTACCTGGGGGCCGTGCTGTTCGGCGCGTCGGCCGCCGCGGCGCTGATCGGCGGGATCACCTACCTCCAGGAAAGCCTGGAGGGCGACCGGCGCAACCTGGCGCTGACCGCCTTCCACGCCGTCCTGCGGTTCGGCCTGGCCCTCGCCGCGCTGGTCTCCGGGCTCGTGGCCGACCTGCTGAACCGCTCGCACGTCATCCTGTTCGGCCTGGAACCGTCGCAGGTCGTCCTGGTGGGGTCCGGTGCCGTCGTCCTCGCGGGCACCCTGCTGATCCGGCGCCCTCCCGCCGGTGCCATCGCTGGTCATCCGCAGTGAACCGGATGACAACCGGGTGGCCGGGCTGCGAGGCTTTGTCGCACCCTGCTCGCCTTTGCGGTGATCGGGATGACGGGGCCGGCGCGCTCTCGGGGAGCGGTGCGGCATATGGGACATGAGGAGGCGACGGGTTGTGACCGTCTCGATGGTGAAGGGCCAGCGGATCTCGCTGGACAAGGCGGGCGGGGCGTTGCGCATGGTCCGGATGGGCCTGGGCTGGGACGCGGTGCGCAAGAAGGGCTTCTTCGGCTCCCGGCAGCGGGAGATCGACCTGGACGCCTCCTGCGTGCTCTTCGCCGACGGCCGCATCGCCGACGTGGTCTTCTTCGGCAAGCTGGTCAGCGACGACGGCTCGGTCCGGCACACCGGGGACAACCTGACCGGCGCGGGGGACGGCGACGACGAGTCGGTGATCGTGGACCTGGCGCGGCTGCCGGTGCACGTCAGCTCGCTGGTGTTCACCGTCAGCTCGTTCAACGGGCAGACCTTCGACGAGGTGGAGAACGCGTTCTGCCGGCTGGTCAACGAGGTGGACGGCGGCGAGCTGGCCCGGTACACGCTGACCGGCGGCGGCGCCCACACCGCGATGGTGATGGCCCGGCTGTACCGGCACGGCCAGGAATGGAAGATGAACGCGATCGGCGAGCCGTGCCACGGCCGCACCTTCGAGGACATGCTGCCGACCATCGCCGGCCTGGCCTGACCGGCGATGCTCGAACTCGCGCGGGGCGCCAACACCCCGCTGCCCGCACGGCGGGTGACCGCCACCGTGTCCTGTGCCGTTCCCGTGGACGTCAGCGCCCTGCTGGTGGGCGGTGACCTGCGGGTGCGTTCCGACGCCGACCTGGTGTTCTACAACGCCCCCGAGGCGCCGGGCGTGCGCTGGAGCGACGGCGGCGCCCGCCAGCGCATCGACCTCGACCTGGACGCCGTCCCGGCGGACGTGCAGGCGGTGCTGATCGCGGTCAGCCTGGCCGGGGGCGGTGTCTCGTTCGGGGCGGTGCCGCCGCCGCAGGTGCAGCTCACCACCGCGAACGGCGACCCGATGGCGCTGTTCACCGTCGCGGGCCTGGGCCCGGAGAAGGCGATCATCGGGCTGGAGGTCTACCGCAGGGCCGACCGGTGGAAGGTGCGCGCGGTCGGGCAGGGTTACGCCGGCGGGCTGGCCGAGCTGGTCGAGACGCACGGCGTGGAGGTCGACGACCCGGGTGACGCCGAGGCCGGCATGGGCGCGCCGCCGCCCGGCCCGACCGTCGGCGCGCCACCGGGGCCGCGGGTCCCGCCGCAGACGCCACCCCCGCACTCGGCGCCCCCGTACCCGACACCTCCGGACCCGGCGCCTCCCCAGCAGCAGGCGCCGTCCTCCTCGGAGGTCGGGTACCTCGAACGGTGCTGGCTGGTCTGGGAGGACGCGAGCCGGTCGATGGCCGCGTTCCGCTCGTCCACCGAGCACGCGCTCACCATCCGCGACGACGAGATCGCGGGACGGGCGCCGCGCGGGCGCTTCGACGAGCTGATGGCGGCGGCGAACCAGCGGCTGCGGGCCGACGCCGCGCAGCTCCGCGACGAGCTGGCGCGGGTGGAGCCGCACGTCGCCCCCGAGGCGTCGCCGTTCGACGCGCCGTCCTGGCTGACCTGGCGCCCCCGCGCCGACCTGGCCGAAGGGATCCTGCTGGGACGGCTGTCCACCGCGGAGCTGCCCGAGCTGCGGGTTCCGCTCGTCCTGCCGGTGCCGTGGCGGCGCGGTGTGTGGATCTCGCGCGGCACGGTGCCGGGCGACTCCGCCGCCTACGCCTGGTCGCTGGTCACCCGGTTCCTGGCCGCCGTGCCGCCCGGACTGGCCGGGCTTGAGGTGATCGACGCGGCCGGGCTGTCGGGCGCGGGCTGGCTGAACACCCTGGACCCGGTCATCGGCGGCATGCTGCTGGGCGGCGGGGTGGCGACCGGGCCGGCGGCGGCCGAGCGGCTCCGGCGGCTGCTCGACCTGGTGGACCTGCGCCGCATCGGCGGCCCCGAGGGCGACGCGCCGTCCGGTCCGGGCGCCGGCCCGCCGGTGCGGCTCGTGGTGATCATGGACGCGGGGGCCGCGCTGGACGGCGACGACGCGCACCACCTGCTGCGCCTGGCGGAGGACGGGCCGCTGGTCGGCGTCCCGGTGATGCTGGTGGAGACCGACACACCGGCCGCCGAGTCCGTGCGCGCCCTCCGGATCCGGCAGTCGTGCAACAACCTGCCGTCCAGCCAGGGCACCGTCGGCGACTCGTGGGTGGGCATCGACTGGACGCTCACCCCCGAGGTGCTGCCGGACGGCGGCGACGGCACGCGTCCCCCGGCGCTGCTCACCCACGTCCTCGACGCCCACGCCCGCACCATCGCCTCCTACGACTAGCCCGCCTCCGACGGCGAGGTGACGCCTCCCGGACGCTGGGTAGGGGCGGCCCATGAGGAACTTGGTGAACGGAGTCATCGCCGGGGCCGTCGGGACGACCGCGCTCAACATCGCGTCCTACCTGGACATGGCCGTGCGGGGCCGGTCGGGGAGCAGCACGCCGGAGCAGAGCGTGGAGCGGCTGGCCGGCGCGACCGGCGTCGACCTCGGGACGGGCGAACGGGCCGAGAACCGCAAGACGGGTCTGGGCGCCCTGCTCGGCTACGGCGTCGGCCTGGCCGCGGGCGCCGGGTACGGGCTGCTGGCCGGAGGCAGGCGCGTCCCCTGGCCGGCCGGCGCGCTCGCGTTCACCGTCCTGGCGATGGTGGGCTCCAACGCGCCGATGACGTTGCTGGGCGTCACCGATCCCCGCCGGTGGAGCGCCGCGGACTGGGTCAGCGACGTCGTTCCCCACCTCGCTTACGGCATGGCCGCCGCGAGCGTCTACGGGCGCATCTGACGGGGCCGGGCCATGTGGCGGGACGTGTACCTCCTCCAGATTCCCGTGCTCGACAAGATTTTGCGCACGATCGTGGTGTACACGCTGATCGTGCTGCTGTTCCGGCTTACCGGCAAGCGGGGGCTCTCACAGCTGAACACCTTCGACTTCGTCGTCATCTTCCTGCTGTCGAACGTCGTCCAGAACGCGGTCATCGGCCCCGATGACAGCCTCACCGGCGGGCTGATCGGCGCGGTGACCCTGGTGGCGGTCAGCAGCCTGCTGGACGCCGTGATCGCGCGCAGCCCCACCGCGGCGCGGGTGCTGGAGGGCGCGCCGACCACGGTGATCGCGGACGGCAGGCCGCTCCGGCGGCAGATCCGCCGGCTCTCCCTGCGCCGGGAGGATCTCGACCAGGCGGTGCGGGTGCAGAACGGCGAGTCGGTCGACCAGGTGGCCATCGGGGTCCTGGAGCCGAGCGGCCACCTGTCCGTGCGGCTCAAGCCCGAGTACCAGAACGCGACCAAGCACGACATCCAGGTGGTGCTGGCCCGGCTCACCAGCATCGAGGAGCGGCTGGCCCGCGACGGCCGCTAGCGGTCCACGAGCGTGGTCTCCAGCCGGCCGAGCCCGCCGACCTCGCAGACGACCTGGTCGCCCGCCTTCAGCCACACCTTCTCCTCCATGCCGAGGACGACGCCCTCCGGCGTGCCGGTGTAGATGAGGTCGCCCGGCTCCAGCGTCATGACCCGGGAGAGGTCGGCGACGAGCTCGGCGACCGAGAACACCATGTCGCGGGTGCTGGACTTCTGCCGCAGCTCCCCGTTGACCCAGGTCCGCAGGTCCAGGTCCTGCGGGTCGGGCACCTCGTCGGCGGTCACCAGATAGGGGCCGAGCGGGGCGAAGCCGTCCAGGGCCTTCCCGTACGTCCACTGGCTCGACCGCATCTGGAGCTCGCGCGCCGACAGGTCGTTGCCCGTCGCGTACCCGAAGACGTGGTCGAGCGCCCGCGCCGCGGTGACGTTCCGGACGGGGCCGCCCATCACGGCCACCAGCTCGACCTCGTAGTCGACCTGCGACGTCGCCTCGGGGATGGCGACCTTCGCGCCGTGGCCCGCCAGGCCGTTGCGGTACTTGGGGAAGTAGACGGGGTGCTCGGGCACGGGGATGCCGGACTCCTCGGCGTGCCGCCGGTAGTTGAGCCCCACGCAGATGATCTTGGGTGGCTCGGGGACGCACGGCGCCGGCTCCAGCCCGTCCAGAGGCAGCGTCGGCGCCCCGGCCGCGAGTCTCGCGCGCACCCGTTCAAGGGCGTCCCTCCCACCGGCGACCAGCTCGCGAGCCGACCCGGGGACGCCGTCCCCGCCCGCTTCGGTCAGGTCGGCCACCACCCCGCTCTCCGTCTCGACCCCGAGGTGGACGCCGTCCCCGGCGAAGAAGGACACGAAACGCATAGGTCACCCGCCTGCCGTGTGATCGAATCAGACCTTCCCCAGTAAGGCACAACGTCCGTGACAAAGGAAAGCAAAGGCCAAGCCGCCCTCACCGTGCCGTGTCACAGTCGGAAGCGTCCATCTCGTCCATACGGCATGAGTCGAAGCAGCCGGAACTGGAAGGCGATCCCGCCCGAGCGGACCCGTCACGGGCTCGCGTTCGTCAAGGTCGGCGACGGCCCCCCGCTCGTGCTCGTGCACGGCATCGGGGGCTCGCACCACGCGTGGGGGCCGGTGATCGACCGGCTCGCCGAGTCGCACACCGTGTACGCGGTGGACCTGCCGGGCCACGGCGACTCCCAGGGACTGGACGGCGACCGGCCGTGGACGCCGCGCCGTCACGCCGAGGCCCTGGCGACCGCCCTGGACGACCTGGACATCGACAACCCGCACGTGGCCGGGAACTCCCTCGGCGGCTGGGTGGGGCTGGAACTGGCCGGCCTGAGGCCGGTCGCCTCGCTCACCCTGCTCTCCCCCGCCGGTCTGTGGAGGCGGCGCCAGCCCCTGTACTGCGCCGTGAGCCTGTTCGCGACCTGGTTCGGGTGCCGGTTCAACAGGCGGCCGCTCGCCGCGCTGTCCCGCCGGGCCTGGGGACGCAGGATGGTGTTCTGGCAGGTCTACGCCCATCCCGAGAACCTCACCCCCGAGCACGCGATCCGCGACCTCACCGTCATGGCGGGCAGCTCGGGCTTCCGGCCGACGATGCGGGCCTGCAAGCCCGTCCGCTACCAGGCGGCGCGGGAACTGATCGAGCCGGTGACGCTCGCCTTCGGGGAGTCGGACCGCATCCTGCTGCCCCGGCAGTCCCGCCACACCGACCAGCTTCCACCGCACACCCGGCATCTCGACCTGCCCGATGCCGGTCACGTCCCGATGAGCGACAATCCCGGCCAGGTCTGCCGTGTCATCCTCGCGACCACGGGGAAGGCGGTGTCCTGATGGACGGCGACCGGGCGGGCGAGCTGTCGGCGGACTACGCCGCGGCCCGCCCCCGCCTGGTCCGGGTGGCGTACGCGATCCTCGGCTCGATGTCCGAGGCCGAGGACGTGGTCTCGGACTGCTGGTTCAAGCTCGTCCGGGCTGACCGGCGGAGCCGCGTCCAGGACGTCGAGGGCTGGTCGCTCGTGGTCGTCGCGCGGGAGGCCATGGACGTGCTGAGGTCGGCGCGGGTGCGCCGCGAGACCTACCCGGGCCCGTGGCTCCCCGAGCCCGTCCTCAGCCCCATGGAGGACCCGGCCGACCGGGTCACGCTGGACGAGTCCGTCAGCTTCGCGCTGCTCGTCGTGCTGGAGTCGCTCACCCCGGCCGAACGCACCGCCTGGGTGCTGCACGACCTGTTCGGCATGACCTTCGAGGACGTCGCCGCGACCGTCGGCCGCTCCCCGGCGGCGGTACGCCAGCTCGCCGCCCGCGCCCGCAGGCACGTCAGCCAAGGCGCGCCGCGCATCGACGTGGACCGCGACCAGCACCGCCAGGTCGTGGAACGGTTCCTGGCCGCGGCGGCGGGCGGCGACCTGCGGGCGCTCGTCGCGATGCTCGACCCCGCCGCCGTCCTCACCAGCGACGGAGGCGGAAAGGCCAACGCCGCCCGCCGCCCGGTGCGCGGAGCCGAGCAGGTCGCCCGGTTCATGCTCGGCGTCATGGACCGGATGGAGCCCGGCCACGTCCTGACCCCGATGGCCGTCAACGGGGCGCTCGGCGTGGCCGTCTACGACCACGGCAGGATCGACACCGTGGTGTCCTTCACCGTGTCCGGCGGCCTCCTGCATCGGATCGACTTCATCCGCACCCCCGACAAACTGCGCTGACGCGTCACCGGAGGGGTCGTGCACAGCGACGGGGGGATCGGGTAAAAGGTTGACCATGGATGACCTTGCGCCGCTGCGCCAGGAGATCGCCGTCGCGTGCCGGGTGCTGGCCGCGCGCGGGCTCGCCGACGGCTTTCTCGGCCACATCAGCCTGCGTGTGGACGAGCGGCGGCTGCTGATCCGCTGCAGGGGACCCGAGGAACGCGGCCTGGCCTGGACGACCGAACGCGACATCCGCCTGGTCACGCTGGACGGCGAGCCCGGCGCGGCGGGCGAGCTGGACGGCTGGGACCCGCCGAACGAGCTGCCACTGCACACCGAGGTGCTGCGGGCATGTCCCGGTGCCCGTGCCGTCGTCCACGCGCATCCGCAGGCCGTGGTCGCCGCCGACCTGGCGGGGGCGCGGATCCGCCCGATCGTCGGCGCCTTCGACATCCCGGGCGCGAAGCTGGCGGCGGGCGGGGTCCCGGTCTACCCGCGCGGCGTCCTCGTCCGCGACCGGCGGCCGGCCGCGGAGATGGTGGGCGCGATGGGCGACCGTCCGGTCGTGGTGCTGCGCGGGCACGGGCTGACCAGCCATGGCGGTGACGTCCCCGAGGCCGTGCTGCGGGCCGTGTCCGTCGACCGGATCGCCCGGCTGTCGCTTCAGGTGCTGTCGGCGGGCGGGGAACTGCGCGACCTTCCCGACGAGGACCTGGCGGAGCTGCCGGACCTCGGCCCCGCGTTCAACCGGGGCGTGGCCTGGCGCCATGAGCTGGCCAGGTTGTGTGAGCCCGACCGCGACCATTCCGAACGCGGTGTGACGGCGGTCGGCGCCGTAGAGGCCGGCCTTTCCGGTCCGTCCGCGTAGCGGGTCGCCCGCGTACCCTCAAAACGGTGTGAACGGCATAAAACGGATGCCGTTGACCGTCACGCTCGCCTGGGAGGGAGACACGTGCGCGCGCTGGTGATCGAGCATGATCCGATGTGCCCGGCGGGGACGGTGGGGGACCGGCTGGTCCAACGCGGCTTCGACCTGACCCGGCTGACGGTCGTCCCCGCCGAGCGCCGCGACCGGCCGGACGTCGAGTGCGCCTTCCCCGGCGCCGCGGGATGGGACCTGATCGTCACGCTGGGCGCGCCCTGGTCGGTGGACGACGAGGAGGCCATCGGCTCGTGGATCGGCGGCGAGCTGGCGCTGCTGCGCGAGGCGCATCGGGCCGGGACGCCGGTGCTGGGCGTGTGCTTCGGCGGGCAGGCCCTGGCCACCGCGCTGGGCGGCGGCGTCGAACGCGCCCCCCGCATCGAGCTGGGCTGGAGCGAGATCGAGACCGAGGAGCCGTCGCTGGTCGCGCCCGGCCCGTGGTTCGAGTACCACACCGACCGCTGGGCGGTGCCGCCCGGCGCCGTCGAGGTCGCTTGGAACGACATCGGCTCGCAGGCGTTCACGATCGGGCGGAGCCTGGGCGTCCAGTTCCATCCGGAGGTCACCCTGCCGATCGTGGAGACGTGGCTGGAGTACGGGGCGAAGCAGGGCGTCGTGGCGGACGGGCTGCTCGACCGCACCAAGGGCATGCTCGCCGCGGCCGAACGCCGCGCCCACGCCCTCGTCGACGGCTTCCTCGATCACGCGCGTCGCTGAGCCGACCGTCGGAGTCCCGAGCGGGCAGAATGCAGGCATGACTCGGAGTGTGAAGCTCGGTGACGGTCTCGCTTTGCCGCTGATCGGGTTCGGGACGTGGCGGTTGCGGTCCAAGACGGCGTACGAGTCGGTCCGCGCGGCGCTCGACATCGGTTACCGGCATGTGGACACCGCGACGCTGTACAAGAACGAGTCCGAAGTGGGGAGGGCCGTCAAGGACAGTGGTGTGGACCGGGAGCAGGTCTTCATCACCACCAAGCTGCGCCCGAGCGACGCGCGGCACGCCCGCCGCGCCCTGGAGTCGAGCCTCCGGCAGCTCGGCACCGGCTACGTGGACCTGTGGCTCGTGCACTGGCCGCCCGGCCGGGACGAACTCGTCCAAGCGTGGGAGGAGCTGCTGTCGGCACAGGACGAGGGGCTCGCCCGCAACGTCGGGGTCAGCAACCACAGCCCGGCCCAGATCGACCTGCTGACCGAGGCCACCGGACGGCGGCCGGCGGTCAACCAGATCCCGTGGAGCCCCGCGCAGCACGATCCCGCCCTGCTGGAGGAGCACCGCCGCCGGGGCGTGGTGGTCGAGGGCTACAGCGGCCTGAAGAACACCGACCTGCGCCATCCCGTCCTCACCGAGATCGCTCAGCGGCACGGCGTCACCACCGCCCAGGTCGTCCTGCGCTGGCACCTGGAGCACGACATCGTGATCCTGCCCCGGTCCTCGCGCCGCGAGCGCATCGCCGCCAACTTCGACCTGGAGGGCTTCGACCTCACCCCCGAGGACGTCGCGGCGATCGACGCCTTCGGCCGTACCGGCTGAGCGAGAACAGGACCGCCGCCGGAAGACCGGGCGGCGAGTACCCTTGGCCGGTGTTCTCGCCCCAAGGCCCGTCCCTGCGTGAACTGGCGATCCAAGCGCTGTCCTCGGTCGAGCGCGGCTACGATCTGCTGGCTCCCAAGTTCGACCACACGCCCTTCCGCACTCCAAGCGCCCTCCTGGACGCGACCGCCGGCGCGCTGCGCCCGTTCGGGCCGTTCCGTACAGGACTGGACGTGTGCTGCGGCACCGGCGCGGGCTTGCGGGTCCTCCGGGGCCTGTGCCCGGAACGGATGACCGGCGTCGACTTCAGCGCCGGCATGCTCGCGCGGGCGCGCACGGCACACCCGGACGCCGACCTGGTACGCGCCGACGTCCGGGCCGGCCTGCCCTTCTCCGCCGACTTCGACCTCGCGGTGAGCTTCGGAGCCCTCGGGCACTTCCTGCCCGGCGAACGTCCCGCGCTGTTCGCCAACGTGCACCGCGCGCTGCGGCCCGGCGGGCTGTTCGCCTTCCCGATCGGGGGGCCGCCGCCCTTCACCTCGGTCTGGTACTGGGCGCTGCTCGGGTTCGACGCGGCCATGCGGGTCCGCAACGCGGTGTGGCGTCCGCCGTTCGTCATGTACTACCGCACCGCCCCGCTGCGCGCGGTCCGCGACGACCTGAAGGCGGCCGGGTTCAGCGTGTCCACGGTCCCCTTGAAGGACTTGGGACAGCGCCGGGACGGCGCTCCGCGCTACCGCCTCATCCTCGCGCGCAAGGCCGCTACCGGCCGAAAGCCGGAAGCAGGTCGGACATCCGCGCGGCGTCGGTGACGAACCCGAACCGTCCCTCGCGCATCTCGCGTGCGCCATCGAGGAACGCGCGCAGGGCCAGCCTGGACAGCGCGCCGCCGATGCTCACCCGCCGCACGCCGATCTCGGCCAACTGCTCCAGCGTGATCGAGGGGTCGGCGAATCCCATGACCACGTTGACGGGCCTGCCCACGGAGGTGACCACCGCGCGCATCTGCTCCAGGGTGCGCAGGCCGGGCGCGTACAGCACGTCGGCGCCGGCGTCCTCGAACGCTTGCAGGCGGCGGATGGTGTCGTCCAGATCGTCGATCCCGTACAGCAGGTTCTCGGCCCGCGCGGTCAGCACGAACGGGACGGGCAGCGCGCGGGCGGCCTCCACGGCGGCCCGCACCCGCTCCACGGCCAGGCCGAGGTCGTAGATCGGCGTGCGCCGGTCCCCGGTCGCGTCCTCGATGGACGCGCCGACGGCGCCGTGCGCGCAGGCTTCGGCGATCATCGTCGCGGCCTCGGCGGGCTCGTCGGCGAAGCCGTTCTCCAGGTCGGCGTTCACCGGAAGCGGGGTGGCCTCGTCGATGGCGCGGCAGTTGTCCAGGATCTCCCGGCGGCCGGCGCGGTGGCGGCCGTGCAGGTTGGCCACGCCGAGGCTGGTGGTGGCAAGCGCCTCGTAGCCGAGGTGCGCGAGCAGGCGCGCCGTCCCGGCGTCCCACGGATTCGGAAGCAGCAGTGGCTCCGGGCGCCGGTGCAGCGCCTGGAAGCGGGCCGCCTTGGTGGCGTGATCGGTCATCGCCCCAGCCTCACCGGGCGCCTATCATTAGTCAAATGCATAATCCGGATGAAATTCATCAGGAATCCGCATGACGCTGGACGAGATCGAGACCTTCGTGTGCATCGCCGAGGTGGGCGGGTTCACCGAGGCGTCCACCCGGCTCCGGCGGTCCCAGCCCGCGGTCAGCCGCCGGATCCGCGAGCTGGAGCGCGCCCTGAGCGCGCCGCTGTTCGAACGCGCCGGCCGCCGAGTGGCCCTCACCGACGCCGGGAGGGCGTTCCTTCCGCATGCCCAGGCGGCGCTGGCCGCGGCCCGCGACGGTGAACGGGCCGTCCGGGACGTGGCGGGCGAGGCGAAGCCCCTGAGCGTCGCCATCGTCGGAACCCTCGCCGACTCGCATGTCGTCGACGCGCTGCGCGCCTTCGAGGCGCGGTTCCCGGACGCCCCCGTCGATCTGCGGACGGCCACCAGCCGCGAGGTCAGCGTCCTGGTGCGGAGCGGCGAGGCCGACCTGGGGCTGCGCTATTTCCCGGACGCCGATCCCGCGCTGGAGTCCGTCCCGCTCGGCGCCGAGCGGCTCCTGGTCGTGGTGCCCGCCTCGCACGAGATCACCGAGCGGCGCCTGCCGGGGCTGGGGCCGCTGCGGGACGAGCGCTGGCTCGGCTTCCCGCCCGAACGGCTCCAGCCCGACTCGTTCGGCCAGGTGCTGCGGCGGCACCTGGCGGCGGCCGGGCTCGCCGACCCGTCCATCACCGTGATCGACAGCCTCACCGCGCAGAAACGGCTGGTGGAGGCGGGTCTCGGGGTCGCGCTCATGCCGGTCAGCGCCGTCCGCGAGGAGCTGCGGATCGGCAGCCTGCGCACGATCGAGGTCGACGGCCTCGACGCCGAACTGCCCGTCGTCGCCGTGCGGAGGAAGGACGGCCACCGGAGCCGCCTCGCGACCGCCTTCCTCACGGAACTGAAGGCCCGCACACCCGAGCTGTGCCGGCCCCTGGAGCCGTCCTCTCCGAGTACCGTCGTGTCATGAGCGACCCTGTCGCGGACATCGTGGCCGACGTCGTCGCGACCACGCGGCGTGGCACCGCCGTCTACGGGCTCAACAGGTTCCACGCGCCGTGGGGCGTCCGCGTCCCGCCGGGGCGCCTGGCCGGCTTCCACGTCGTCACGTCCGGCGCCTGCTGGCTCGTCCCCGACGGGGGCGAGCCGATCCGGCTCGCCCGCGGCGACGCGGTGCTGGTCCTGGCCGACGTCGGGCACGTCCTCGCGGACACGCCCGGCCGCCCCACCCGCTCGATGGAGGAGCTGATCGGCGGGCCGCTCGGCGAGTCGTCTCACTGGCTCGTGCCGGACCGGTCCGCGAAGATCCCTTCGAGCATTCCGGTGGCCTGCCCGACCTCGATGAGATAGCCGTCGGGATCACGCATGTAGCACCGGAGCTCCGCCTTGCGGTCGATGGGCTCGGTGAGGAACTCGGCGCCTTGGGCGCGTGCCTCGGAGGAGAAGGCCGCGATGTCGGCGACCCGCACGTTCATGAAGGCCGACACGGTGTCCGTTCGCTCCGGCGCCTTGAGCGTGATCCCCGGCTTGTCGGGGGTGGGGCCGCCACCCGGGTTCATGATGATCCAGGTGTTGGCCACCTTCACGATGCAGGGGTTCTCGTCGAGAACGACCTCGCCGCCGAAAACACCGGCGTAGAACTCCCGTGCGCGCGCCACGTCCCTGACGGTCAGGAAATGGGTCAGGACCAGCCCCCGCTCCGGTGCCGGCCACTTGTCTCGCTGCATGATCCCCGGCCTACCCGGACGGCACCGTTCAACCCGCGCGTTCGGCGTCCCAGGTGGCGGGGGTGACGCCTTGGCGCTTGAGGCGGAACTTCTCGACCTTCTCGGTCGGGGTCTTCGGGAGGGCGTCCACGAACTCGATGTAGCGGGGGACCATGAAGGCCGGGGCGTTGTCGCGGCAGTACCGGTGCAGCCGGTCGGGCGTCAGCCCGGCCCCCGGTTTGAGGACGACGCAGACCTTCACGTCCTCTTCGGTGAGCTCGCTGGGGACGCCGACCGCGGCGCTCTCCAGGACGGCGGGATGCGACTCGACGAGCTGCTCGACCTCGTAGGCGGAGATGTTCTCACCGCGCCGGCGGATGGAGTCGGACCGGCGGCCGTGGAAGGCGAGGTACCCGTCCGGGTCGAGGGAGCCCAGGTCGCCGGTGCGGACCCAGCCGTCCTCGTCGATGGTCTCGGCCGTCGCCTCGGGCATGCCGTGATAGCGGGTCATGGTGAGGCCCGGTTCGCGCCCGCGCACGAGGATCTCGCCGACCCCGGGCCCCGGGGACGGCTCATCGCCGGGGCCGGGCGCGAGCGGGGCGATCCTCACCTCGTACGGGTCGATGACGCGGCCGCAGGTACCGGTGCGCCGGGTGCCGTCGATCGGGTCGTAGACCGGGACACCGGCGTCGGTGAGGCCGTAGACCTGGAACAGCGGGAACCCGAAGCGCCGCTCCCACGCGTCCCGCCACTCGGGCATCGGCACGCCCCAGGCCAGGCGCACCCGGTGGTCGCGGTCGGCGGGCGTGGGATCGCGCTTCCAGAGGATGCTCAGCGTCGCGCCCATGAAGTTGAACACCGAGGCGTCGAAGGCCCTGACCTCGTCCCAGAAACGGGACGCGCTGAACCGGCGGCCGAGCGCCGCGGTCGCGCCGGCCGACAGGGCGGCGACGACGGTCAGGGTCGCCGTGTCGATGTGGAACAACGGGAAAGGGCTGTACAGCACGTCGCCGGCGCGGAAACCGAACCGCGCCGCGTGGATCTGCCCCTGCCGGGCGAGATAACGGTGGGAGAGCACGCACGCCTTCGACACGCCCGTGGTGCCCGAGGTGAACAGCATCGTGGCGTCGTCGAGGTCGTCCCCGCGATGGGCGGGGGCGTGATCGCCACCCTCGATGAGGTCCGTCAAGTCCAGGCGTTCCAGGCGTCCCGCAGGAGAGGCGGCGGGCCGGGACGCGGTGGCGCCGCCGGGCGTGCGGTGGACGATGAGGGTCCGGACCGATTCCAGCTCGGCCAGGACGTCGGCGAGCGGCGCCTGCACATCGTCGTCCACGACGACGATCGCGGGCTCGGCGATCCTCAGGACATGGACGAGGCGGGCTCCGACCAGCGCGGTGTTGACGGGGACATGCACCGCGCCGAGCCGGGCGAGGGCGAACCACACGATGACCTGTTCGAGGCTGTTGTGCATCAGCAGCGCGACCGCCGTGCCCGGCCCGGCACCCGCGCGCCGCAGCGACCCCGCCAGAGCGGCCGCCTTCGCCTGCGCTTCGGCGTAGGTGAGGCCGCCATCGGCGGTACGGAGGAATGTCGCGTCCGGATCGGCCTCGGCGCGCTCCGCGAGCATCGCGGTGATGGTGCCGGGCCGGGTGGTGGCCGTCTCCGCCCCGGTCATCGTTCCGCTGGGGCGTCGAAACCGAACAGGGCCGCCGCGTTGTCGTGGAACAGCGCCGCGAGCGTCGCCTCGTCCAGCCCGGAGGCGCGCCACTCGGCCAGGGCCCGCCGCGGCTCCATCATCGGCCAGTCGCTGCCGTAGAGGATCTGCCCGCGCAGCAGGTTGGGCATCATGCCGAACAGCGCGTCCCAGCCGGTGCCCGGTTTGGCCACGTACTTCGGCGCCAGCGCCCCGAATTCGAGGTGGACGGTCGGATGGCGGCGGGCGACGGCGGCGAACTCGGTGGCCCACGGCCATCCCGCATGACAGGCGACGATCGTCAGGTCGGGGAAGTCGCAGGCCACCTGGTCGAGCATCTCCGGGCGCTCATGCCGCAGCGGATGCATGCGGGAGTAGGTGATCCCGGTGTGGACGCACGCGATCAGACCGAGTTCCTCGGCACGCGCGTACATCGGGTACAGGACGCGGTCGTCGATGTCGAGGCCGAAGAACGCCGGTTGCAGGGTGACGCCGAGCATCCCCATGTCCGCGATCCGGGCGGCCTGGAGCGCCATCTGACCGGGACGGCGGCCGGCGATGTCCAGGCAGCCCACGCCCCTGAACACCGACGGACGGTCGGCGATGACCCGGGCCAGCGCCTCGTTCAGCGCGTCGCCGTCCTCGCCGCCCTCTGATTCGGCGTGCATCACGGCGCGGGTGATGCCCTCGGCCTCCATGCAGGCCAGCAGCCCCTCCAGGGTGCCGCCGTTCATCTTCTCGCGCAGGTTCAGCACCCTGTCGTACTGCTCGGTCTGCCGTCTCGGGGCCGAGTACTCCGCGTCCGGGCGCAGGTCCTGAGGGAGCCGCACCCGGGCATCGATGACCGTCACGCCGTGGCCTCCTCCCGGTCCGTGTCGGCGGGCTCGATGTCGAGCCTGATCGGGGGCGGGAGGGCGCGCGGCTCATGGCCGGGGACGGCGCCGGCCACGCGGCAGCCGAACTCGACGAACCGCGCCTGCACGTCCGCGACGCTCGACCGGCCGTCGGGCCGGAACCAGTGCGCCACCCCGTTGCACATCTCAAGGATCGCCAGCCGCGCGAGGTGGACGTCGGTGACGTGGAACGCGCCCGTCCGGACGCCGCGTTCGAGCACGGCCCCGAACAGCGACTCGTAGTCGTCCCGCAGCGCGACCAGCGAGCGGCGGTTCTCCGGCGACAGCGACCGCATCTCCTGGTCGGTCACCTGCGCCGTCAGCGGGTTGACCGCCGAGATCCCGACATGCGAGGCGATGAGCGCGCCGAGCTGGCGGGCCGGGTCGTCGGTCGACGCGACCGCCGCCCGCCCGGCGCGCAGCAGCTCGTCCAGGCAGGTGCGCATGATCGTCACCAGCAGTTCTTCCTTGCCGCCGCCCGCGTAGTGGTAGAGCGTGGCCGAGTTGATCCCCGCGGCCGTGCCCAGCTCGCGGATCCCGGTCGCGGCGAACCCCTTCCGCGCGAACAGCCGCACGGCCGCCCGCTGCACGTCCTGCTTCCGCAACTCCGCCCGCCTTCTCCGTCCATCAATCGATTGATTGGGACATGACCTTCACATAGGGCCTGTTTCCGTGTCAACCGGTGCCGCGGGCGTTGTCAGCATCACAACGGCGGAGGGAACAGTCCACGACGTTCCGGGAGTTCCGGTCTACGGATTCCGATCGCGACGGGTGGAGAAGGGGGTAGCGGACGGATGCGGCGCACGCCGCTGGATCTCAGCGCGACCCAGCTCATCGCCAGTGGGCTGGCCACTCTGGCGGCCGCAGTCGGAGCGTCGTTCCTCGGGGTGTACGGCACCATCGTGGGTGCCGCCTTCATGAGCGTGGTGTCGACGGCGGGGACGGCACTGGGCAAGCACTACCTGGACCAGGGCAAGGAGCAGTTCAAGGAACGCGTGCAGTTGCAGGACGCGGCGCACGGCGAGACGGTGGCGCGCGGCGCGGCGGGCGCGGCGACCAACCTGGACCCGACCCGTACCTTGGTGCTGCCGGGCGGCGACCCGAACGCGACCCGCGTCGACGCCGATCCGAACGCGACGCGCCTGGACCTTCCCCCGGCGGAGACGGTGGCGGACGCGCTGGGCGTCGAGGCGGGGCGCGGCGGCGTCCGGCGCGCGGCCTGGAGGCGGGCGTTCCACGACACGGCGGCGTGGGCGAGGCGGCGCTGGATCATGCTGGCGGTGTCCTCGGTGGCCGTCTTCGCGGTGGTGATGGCGGGCATCACCATCCTGGAGAAGGTCACCGACAGGCCCGCGTCCGGATGGGTCGGCGCGAACGACGGACGCGGGACGACCTGGGGCAACCTCGGTGACGGCGGCGGCACGGACGGCGCCCCCGCCGAGACGCCCTCGCCGCGGACGACCGGAGAGACCGGCGAACCGACCGGCACGCCGTCCACCGGCGGCCAGGGGACGGAGCCGGGACGGGAGCCCACGCCGGGCGCGACGGACGGTCCCGCGCAGCCCGGCCCGCCGACGCCGCAGCCGTCGTCGCAGCCGACCGCGCCGTCCACCCCCGAGCCGCCCCGAACCGGCGACCCCGGCGGCGGCACCGACCAGCAGAACGGCCCGACCGGCGCCGGCCAGTGACGTCTTGGGACGGTGCCTCGGCGCGCTCAACACGCTGGGCCGGGGGTACGTGGACCCGCCCGACGAGTCGTCACGCCGATCCGGCCCCGCATGGGGAGCGCGAGCCGTGAAACCGGGGTGAAGGTTCCGGGAAACCGGCGTCGCCGACAGTTGTGTCCATGCACATCACAGAGATCGACGAACCCGGGCGCCGCCCGGCCGATCCCCCGGTCGAGAACGGGGCGGGCCTGGCCGTCCGGGCGACGGGGCTGGTGAAGGCGTTCGGCCATCACCGCGCCGTCGACGGCATCGACCTCGCCGTGCGTCCCGGCGAGATCTTTGGGGTTCTGGGACCGAACGGCGCCGGCAAGACGACCATGTTGCGGATGCTGGCGACGCTGCTGAGGATCGACGCCGGGCGCGCCGAGATCTTCGGTGTGGACGTCGCCGCGAACCCGCATGTGATCCGGCAGCTCGTCGGGGTCACCGGCCAGTACGCCTCGGTCGACGAGAACCTGACCGCGCGCGAGAACCTGTGGCTGTTCGCCAGGCTGCGGGGGATCGCGTCCAAGCGCGCCCGGCGGCTGGCCGCCGACCTGCTCGCCCGGTTCGGCCTGGAGGAGGCGGCGGACAAGCCGATCGCGCAGTTCTCCGGCGGCATGCGACGGCGCCTGGACCTGGCCGCCAGCCTGATCTCCACTCCGCCACTGATCTTTCTGGACGAGCCGACCACCGGTTTGGACCCGCGCACCCGCGGCCGGATGTGGCAGACCATCCGCGGTCTGGTCGCCGATGGCTGCACGGTGCTGCTGACCACGCAGTACCTCGACGAGGCCGACCAGCTCGCCGACCGGGTGGCCGTCATCGACCGCGGACGCAAGGTCGCCGAGGGGACGCCGGACGAGCTCAAGACCACCGTCGGGAACTCCACCCTCCAGCTCGTGCTCTCCGAGCCGGGCCAGGTGGCCGAGGCCGTGCCGGTCCTGCGGGACGTCCTGGGGTCCGACCCGGTCCTGAGCCCCGAGCGGGGCCGGCTGAACGTCGCGCTGGAGAAGGCCGACCTGGCCGCCGACGCGCTGATCGCGCTGCGCACCGCCGGGGTGCCGATCTCCTCGGTGAGCGTGGCCAAACCCAGCCTCGACGAGGTGTTCCTCGCCCTCACCGGCCATGGGACGGGCGAGGACGACGAGGACGACGAGACCGGCAAGGGAGAACGGCGATGACCGCGACCATGATCGAGCCCGTGCGGGCGGCGGACCGGGTGGCGTCCGCCCGGCGGCACGTCGGGGTGGGCGAGACCCTGAGCCAGACCCTGACGATGGCCTGGCGCGCCCTGAAGAAGATGCGCCGCAACCCCGAGCAGTTCGTCGACGTGGCGCTGCAGCCGATCGGGTTCACCGTCATGTTCGCCTACATCTTCGGCGGCGCCATCGCCGGTGACGTCAAGAGCTACCTGCCCCTGATGATCCCCGGCATCCTCTCCCAGACCGTGCTGACCACGTGCATGGCCAACGGGATGCAACTGCGCGAGGACATGGAGAAGGGCGTCTTCGACCGGTTCAAGTCGCTGCCGATCGCGCGGATCGCGCCGCTGGCCGGGCCGATGGTGGCCGACCTGGTGCGCTACACGATCGCCGCGGTGCTGACCTTCGGCATGGGCCTGGCGATCGGCTACCGGCCCGGCGGGGGAGCGCCCGGCGTGCTCGGCGCGATCCTGCTCGCGGTCTTCTGCGGCTGGTCGCTGGCGTGGGCGTTCACCTGGGTCGGGACGATCGCCCGCAGCGTCCAGGCGGTGCAGGGCATCTCGATGATGATCCTCTTCCCGCTGACCTTCCTGTCCAACGCGTTCGTCCCGATCGAGTCCCTGCCGGGCGGGCTGGCTGCGTTCGTTCGCGTCAACCCGGTCTCACACCTGGTCTCCGCCGCCCGCGACCTCGCCAACGACGGGGTCGTCAGCGGACAGGTGGCCTGGACGGTGCTGGCCTGCCTGGCCGTCATCGCGGTCTTCGCACCGCTGTCGGTGCTCGGCTACAAACGGCACATCTGAGCCGGCCCGCGCGGCATGGCCACGAAGCCCCGCGGCGAGACGCCGTGCCTCACCGAGCAGGTCCGCGCCGCGCCGGTCGCCGAACTCGGCCCGCACGGCCTCGACCGCGCCCGGCGCGGCCCGCTCGGCGTACGGTTCGATCCGCCCGAAGGCCATCGTGGGCGCGGCGTGGTTGTAGCCGAACCGCTCCGCGAGCACCAGCCACCTGATCGCCTCGCGCGGGTCCAGGGCCTCGCGCAGCAGCCCCCAGGCCCCGAACGCGAACAGCATGGAACCGCACACCGGGTAGTCGAGGTAGGTGTTCGCCTCGGACAGCACGTCGTTGATACGGGTCGTGGCCAGTGTCTCGAACAGCTCCTCGCCGTACCGCAGGTCCTCGGGGCCCGCGTGGTAGGCGTGGGCCGTCAGGGCGAGCGATTCCGCGGCGACCGCCCACGGCTCGATCCCGGTCCTGGGCACCCCCGGCAGGAGGAGATCACGCGCCTGCCGTACGGCGAGGCGGTACTCGGCCAGGGCGGCGGCCGTCTCGCCGCGCGCCAGGGCGAGCTCGGCGGTGCACATGCGGACGGCCGCGAGCCCGCCGAGCACCACCTCGTCATCGCGGATACGGGTGATCTCGCCGATCTCGGCCTCGGCCGCCTCCAGGTCGTTCTCCGCGAGCGCGGCGAGGACCATCACCGCGCGGAGCTGTAGCTCGTCGTCCGCCGCGCCGATCCGGCCGAGGGCCGGGAGCGCGGCCCGCGCATGGCCGACCGCCCGCCGGAGGTCCCCGGTCAGCATCGTGGTCTGCGCGAGTCCGGCGTGCAGGATGGCCGGGAACCATGGCCCGTCCTCCTCGCGCGTCAGGGCCAGCGCCTGCCGGCCCGCCTCGACCGCCCCCGCCAGGTCGCCCGCGTTCTCCAGGACGTACGTGCTCAGCTGCGCCGCGATCATCGCGACGTGACGGTCGGGACTGGAGCGCAGCTCCTCAAGCCGCCGCCGCGCGCCCGCGCCGCCGGACGGGTCGCTCGCCGGCAGCACCCTCGACCACGCGGCGACGCGGCCGTCGGTCGTGTCGTGGAGGGGCAGCCTGCGGAGCAGGTCCCGCAGCTCCTCGTAGCGGTCACCGGTGAGGGCCAGCATGTTCATCAGGACGATCAGCAGCGCGCCCCGGGTGGCCTCCTCCAGCTCCGGAGGCGGGTACCAGCCGGTGAGCGCCCGCGCGACCGCGTCGCCGAGCGCGATGATCCGCGCGTGGTCGCCGCGCACCGACCACAGGGCGCCGACGCCGTTCAGCAACTGCACCGCCGTCTCCGGGTCGGGCTCGCCGAGCGCCTGGCGGAGCAGCTCGGAGAGGTTGCCCTCCTCCGCCCGCAGCGCGTCCACCACGGCGAACTGGTCCCTCGTGAACATCAGCGCGGCGTTGCCCATGGCGTAGTCCGTCGCCCACGCCCGCTGCGCTCTTCGTGCCTCCGCCTCGTCGCCGGAGTCCGCCAGCCGCATCCGGCCGAACTCCCTGACCGTCTCCAGCATCCGGTAGCGCAGCCCGTACTCCGTCTCCCGCACGTTCAGCAGCGACTGCTCGACCAGCGCGTCCACGGCGCGCAGGGCGCCGGGGCCCAGGACCCGCTCGGCCGCGGCGAGGGTGAAGCCGTCGCCGAACAGGGACAGCCGGCGCAGGGCCCGCCGTTCCGGCTCCTCCAGCAGGTTCCACGACCAGTCGATGACCGCGAGCAGCGTCTGGTGGCGGTCGGGCGCGCTGCGGTCGCCGCCGCGCAGCAGGGCGAACCGGTCGGTGAGGCGGCGCCCGATCTCCTCCACCGACATGGCCCGGACCTTGGCGGCGGCCAGCTCGATCGCGAGGGGCAGCCCGTCGAGCCGGGTGACGATGCCGGTGACCGCGCGCTCGTCCAGCCTCGCGCCGGGGCGGGCCGCCGTCGCCCGCTGCCGGAACAGCTCGACCGCGTCCTCGACGCCCAGTACGCCCAGCGGGTAGACGCGCTCGGCGGGGATGGCCAGGGGCGCGCGGGACGTGGTGAGCACGCGCAGGTCGCGGGTGGCCCTGACGAGAAGGGCGACCAGGTCGGCGACGGCCTCGATCACATGCTCGCAGTTGTCCAGGATCAGCAGCGCCGGCGCCCGGCCGAGGCGCTGGGCGATGCGGGCGCGAACGTCGGCCCGCTGCTCGGGGGTCAGCGTGTGGCGCCCGCTGACCGGGTCGCGCACCCCGAGCGCCGAACCGACCTCGCCCACCACGCCCTCCGCGGAGGAGACGCCGGCCAGCTCGACGAAGTGGACGATCGGCTGCGGCGCCCTCCAGCCCACGACATGGGCAAGCCGCGTCTTGCCGAGGCCCCCGGGACCGACGATCGAGACCACCCGGTGCGCCTGGAGCAGGGCGTGGACGGCGCCGATGTCGTCGTCGCGCCCGAGCAGCGGAGCGTCGTCGAACCGGAGTCCCTCCCGTACCGGCCGGTCGGCGGCGAGGAGCTCGGCGTGCACGCGGGCCAGCTCGGGCCCCGGGTCCGCGCCGAGGCGTTCGCTCAGCTCCGCGCGGTACCGGGCGTAGCGTTCCAGCGCCGCGGCCGTTCCGCGGGCCGCCGCCTCGCTGCGCAGCAGGCAGGCGAGAAGGTCCTCGTCGCGCGGCCGGGCCGTCGCCGCCTCCTCTAAGAGGGGCAGCGCCCCCTCATGGTCGCCGCTCCTGCACAGCGCGATGCCCAGCAGGCGGCGTGCCTCGGCCAGATGCCCGGCGGCGAGGGCCCTCACATCGGCCAGCGGGCCGGTGGACGCCGCCACGCCGTTCGCCGCGAGGCCCAGCGCCTCCTCGGCCCGGCGGCGCGCGAGGGCGGCGTCGCCCTCGCCCAGCGCGTCACGGGCCCGCTCCACCAGGGTGCCGAGGAGGAGCACGTCCACGTCCTCGTCGGCCAGGCCCAGCCGGTACCCGCGCGCCGTCCGCACCACGGCGCCGGGCGAGGTCGCGGCGCGGGTCCGCGACACCACCACCTGGAGCGCCTTGGTCGGGTTCGCGGGCGGCCCGTCCCCCCACAGCTCCTCCACGAGAAGCTCATCGCCGGCGCCCGACCGCCCGTACAGGGCGAGTACCGCCAGGAGGGTCTGCGCGCGATCCCCGATCACGCGCTCCCCCCGCCAGCGCACGCCGTCGAGCAAGGTCAGAACGGGACCCACGCCCCCAGCCTACGGCGACGCCCCCAAGGCGCCGAACGCCGTGACGTCCGACCGAACCTCGATGTCACCTACCGCGTACCAGGGGTAGGCCCCTCAGGCCACCGGCACGCGGACGAGGTGGTGCAGTGGAACCGGGAACGCGGCTCGACGGACGCCATCGGCTCCTCGAACGGCTCGGCGAGCGCGGCGGTCCGGAGGAGGCGGCCGACGTCTTCTCGCTCGCGGCCGAACCGATCTCCTCGCTGTCCAGGATCTCCCCGTGAGGGCCCAGCGGGCGCACGCCATGCTCGCCGGCGGCCTGGTCGCCGCGTCGGTGGCCGCCGCGACGCTCCAGGGCACGATCGACAGGGCCATACCCGGCCGGGAGTCCGTCCCGTTCGCCCCGCTGGAAAGGGGCCCGGACGACACCGGCGCGCCGGCGCCGTCGTCCTGGCCCACGGCGATGACCGTCTCCCCGGCACCGGACGGCGAGTCCCGGCCGTCGCCCCGGCCCGAGCACCGCGGGCCCACCCGTACCGTGCCGAGGGTGCCGGACGGCCGGTTCGCCGACCTGCTGCGGCGCCTGGAGACCTCGGTCCATCAGGGGCTGAGCGTCGGCGAGATCCGCCCCGACGTCGCCCGCGACCTCGGCAACGTGATCGCGGACCTGCGACGCGGCGTCGATCCCGACGACCTCCGCGAGGTGAGGTACGGCGTCGCCCGCCTGGAGGGGAAGGTCAGGACCCGGACCCGCGAGGGCGCCATCACCCGGCATCGGGCCGCCGAACTCCTCCTGATCCTCGACAGCGCGCCCTGAGCCGCTGAGCCGCAAAGCGCGGGTGCGGCCTCAGGCGCCGGACGCGGTCCGGTCGCCGTCCACGGTGAAGGCCACGCGCACACCGGGCTCCGCGGGCGGACGGGCCTTGCCGTTCACCCGGATCCGCACCGCGCTCCCGTCCTCCACCACCACGGCGAGCCGGCGCTCGTCGCTGACGAAGGTCTCGCCTCGTGCCATGACCCGGCTGACGAGGATCTCGCCGTCGCCCGGCTTGGCGACGTACACGCGGGTGCGCGTCCCGGTGACCGCGAGGGCGAGCACCGGCACGGCCGTCGGCGAGGCGGGCCGGCTCTCGCTGCTCTGGGGCGCGATGCCGGCGCTCACCGGGTCGGCGGCGGTGTCGACGGCGCGCCACAGCGCGTAACCGCCGACGGCCAGCAGCGCGACGGCGATGGCGATCGCGCCGGCCGCCATCATGATCCTCAGGAAGCCTTGAGGATCCCTACGGTGTCGTGCCACAGCCGAACCCTAGCGCCACAACGGCCCCCGGCGGCGCGGAAGCCGAACGAACCTGATGGCGATCATGAGGCTCCGGCGTCTTCGGGAAAGATCCGATCTGCTAGGAATGTCATGTTCACCGCCCGGGACGCCCGGGTCAGGCCCGCTTCCGCCGGAGGGAATCGACGATGAAGCCAGCCACAGCGTCGTCCAGCGCCGGGTCCGAGTGTCCGGTAGCGGCCCGGTGACGGCGCCTTCCTTCGGCGAGGATCTGGGGGCGCTGCGGGCCCGGGTGCGGGCGCTGGTCGAGGAGTGGCTGGCGCGGGGACGGTTCACGCCCCAGTGCGACGCCTGGCTGCGCGGGCACGACCCCGCCTTCAGCGAGGCGCTGGCGGCCAACGGCTGGATCGGCATGACCTGGCCCCCCGAGCTGGGCGGCGGCGGGAGGTCCAACGCGTCACGGCTGGTGGTGACCGAGGAGCTGCTGCGCGCGGGCGCGCCGGTGGCCGCGCACTGGATCGGCGACCGGCAGATCGGCCCCGCGATCCTCCGCCACGGCTCGGCCGCGCTGCGGCGCGCCTACCTGCCGCGGATCGCGCGTGGCGAGGTGACGTTCTGCCTGGGCATGAGCGAGACCGAGTCCGGTTCCGACCTGGCGTCCGTGCGGACGGTGGCCGAGCCTGTCGAGGGAGGCTGGCGGCTGCGCGGCAGCAAGATCTGGACCAGCCACGCCCACAGGTCGAGCCACGCCTACGTGCTCGCCCGTACCGACTCCAGCGGATCCAAGCACGAGGGGCTCACCGAGTTCATCGTCGACCTGGCCGCCGACGGCGTGGAGGTGCGGCCCATCCACGACCTGCGCGGCGACCACCATTTCAACGAGGTGACCTTCGACGGGGTCTTCGTGCCGGACGACCACGTCCTCGGAACTCCCGGCAACGGCTGGAAGCAGGTCACCGAGCAGCTCGCGTTCGAGCGCGGCGGCATGGAACGGGTGCTGAGCACCTACCCGCTGCTGGCCGCGACCGTGGCGGCGGCCGACCGGCCCACCCCCGAGGTGGCCGCCCGCATCGGCGAGACGCTGGCCCGCCTGGCGACGCTGCGGCGCCTGGCGTGGCGGATCGTGGTGGCCATGGACGCGGGTGAGGCGCCCATACGGCAGGCCGCGATGCTCAAGGATCTCGGCACCGTGTTCGAGGGCGACGTCAACGAGCTGGCACGGGCCGTGCTCCAGGTCGAGCCCGACCCGTCCGCGCCGGGCCAGGCCGGGCTCCTCGCGCAGGGGGTGCTGGCCGCGCCCGGTTTCACCATCCGCGGTGGCTCCACCGAGGTGCTGCGCACCATCATCGCCCGCGCGGCCACCGAACCCGGACGGCCCGGTGATCCTTCGGGGCTGCGGTCGGTGGCCGACGACGTCCTGGACGGGCACGGCGGCGACCCGCCGGGCGAGCCCGCCGTGCCGGCCCCGGTCTGGAGCACCGTGACCGAGCTGGGGTGGCCCGGTGTGGGGACGCCGGAGGAACGCGGCGGCTCCGGCGGCGAGCTGGGCGACCTGGCCGTACTGGTCGAGGCGTGCGGGCGGCACACGGTGGCCGTGCCCCTCGCGGAGACGGCCTGGGCGCGGATGCTGCTCGCCCAGGCGGGGCGGCCCCTCACGGAGGACATCGCGACCGTCGCGCTGCCCCACGGCGAGTTCCCCACGCTGGACGGCGGCTCCCTCTCGGGCACCGTGTCCCGCGTGCCGTGGGGCTGCGCCGCGCGGCGCCTGGTCGTGCCCGCGCGGGACGCCACCGGCGCCGTCGTCCTCATCGCCCTGGCCCCGGAGGCGCCGGGAGTGCTGCGCGAACCCGGGACCAACCTCGCGGGCGAGCCCCGCGACCTGGTGCGTTTCGAGGAGGTCCCTGTCGGCGGCGAGGACGTCGCAGGCCCCGTGCCCGACGTCCACGGGCTGGCGGCGACCGGTGTCCTGCTGCGGGCGGCGGCGATCGTCGGCGCCCTGGAGACCGCCATCGCCCACACCGTCGCGCACATCACCGTGCGGGAGCAGTTCGGCCGTCCGCTGATCGCCTTCCAGGCGGTCGGGGGGATCCTCGCCCGGATGGACTCGCACCTGACGCTGGCGCGCACGGCGGTGGACGCGGCGGTGGCGGCGAGCCGGGACGGCACGGACGTCGACCGTGCCGCCGCGGCGTTCGTCATCGCGAGCATGGCGGCCACCGAGGTCGCACGCGGCGCGCACCAACTGCACGGCGCGATCGGGGTGACGCGGGAGCATCCGCTGCACCTGGCCACCCGCCGGCTGTGGTCCTGGCGGGACGAGCTCGGCGGCGACCGGCACTGGGCACGCCTCCTCGGCGAACGACTGGTCCCGCTCGGTCCCGACGGCGTCTGGAACTGGGTCACCCATGACCTGGACGTGGCGGACCACGGGACGCCATGACCCCGGGCCGGCGGGCGCGGGTCAACAGTCGGGGGTGACCAGTCCCGTCTGGTAGGCGATGACGACGAGCTGCGCGCGGTCACGGGCGCCCAGTTTGACCATCGCGCGGCTGACGTGGGTGCGCGCGGTGGCCGGGCTGAGATGCAGCTCGGCGCCGATCTCGTCGTTGCTCAGGCCCCGCCCGACCAGGCCGAGCACTTCGCGTTCGCGCTCGGTGAGAACGGCGAGCCGGTCCTCCGCCGCCTGGGCCGCCGTCCGCCGCGCGGTGAACTGGCCGATGAGGCGCCGGGTGATGCGCGGCGCCAGCAGCGCCTCTCCCGCGGCGATCACCCGGATGGCGTGCAGCAGCTCGGCGGGGCCGGCGTCCTTGAGGAGGAAGCCGCTCGCACCGGCCTGGAGCGCGTCGAACACGTGGGCGTCGGTGTCGTAGGTGGTGAGGATGAGAATCCGCACGCGCTCCAGCCCGCGCGTCTCGGTGATCCGGGCCGTGGCCTGGATGCCGTCCAGCCTCGGCATGCGGATGTCCATGAGGACGACGTCGGGACGCACGGCGCGGGCCCGCTCGACGGCCTCGGCGCCGTTGGTCGCCTCACCGACGACGGTCACGTCGTCCTCGACGTCGATCAGCAGCTTGAGGCCGGAGCGCACGAGCCGCTCGTCATCGGCCACCAGGACCTTGATCGGACCATTGGCCGGCGGCGTCGCGGACCCGGCGTTCACGGGTGCGACCCGTTCGGGACCAGCGGAAGCCGCGCGGTGACCTCGAAGCCCCCGTCCGGGGTGGGGCTGGCGTGGAGGTCTCCGCCGAGCAGCCGGCAGCGCTCCCGCATGCCGAGGATTCCCCGTCCGGGCCCGGCGGCCGTGGCCTCCCGGGCGTCCGGGGCATGGCCGGACCCGGCACCGCGGCCCTCGTCGGTCACGCGGATCTCCAGGACGTCGGTTCCCGGTCTCAGCGCGACCCTCACCCGGGTCGGGCCGGCGTGGCGGATCACGTTGGTGATCGACTCCTGGAGGATGCGGTAGGCGGCGCTGCCCACCGCGCTGGGCAGCGGCGCCGTGGGCGCGGTCGCTTCGAGCGTCACGTCCAGCCCGGCGTCGCGTGCCTTGGCGGCGAGCTCGCCGATCTGCTCCAGGCCCGGGTGCGGCGCGCGGTCGTCGTCGCCGTCGCGCAGCACCCCGAGGATCGCCCGCATCTCCCGCAGCGCCCGGGAACTGGTCTGCTCGATGGTCCTGAGCGCGTCGCGGGCCTGTTCGGGCCGCTTGTCGAGGACGTGAGCGGTGACCCCGGCCTGCACGTTGATGATCGCGATGGCGTGCGCGACGGTGTCGTGGACCTCGCGCGCGATCCGGAGCCGTTCGGCGTCGACCCGGGCGCGCGCCTCCTCCTCGCGGGTCCGTTCGGCCAGCTCCGCGCGTTTCTGCGCCTCCACCGCGATGACCCGCCGGGACCGCACGGACTCGCCGAGGGCCGCGCTCATCACCGCGGCGCCGATGCGGAAGAACACCCAGCCGATGGCGGCGCGCGGCTCGACGTCGGCACCCGCCACCAGCCACCCGACGGCCAGCACCGCGATGCCCGCGCCGGCGATCGCCAGCGACCGGCGCCCGTCACCGTAGGCGGCGAGGCTGTAGAGGGAGAAGAAGACCGCGAGCCATCCCGGCCCGTCGGGGAAGTCGAAGCCGTAGTAGACGAGGCTGGCGAGCGCGACGGTGACGAACACCGCGACCGGCCACCGGCGGCGGACGGCGAGGGCCAGACCGCTCACCACCAGGAGCGCGAACCCCAGGTTACCGACGTCGCTGAGCGGGCGCAGTGCCCCCTCGGCGGCGACGCGGGCGACCGTGCCCTGCACCTGCATCACGGTGATGAAGAGCGCGAGCGCCACGTCCTGCGCCACCACTCGCGGAGAGAACGATCCGGCGCGGCGTTTCATGGCGCGATCGTACAGTTCGGCCCCGCGAACGGGGCTCCCCCTCAAAGCGCGAAAGCGCTCCACCGGCAGGCGTAGCGGGACCTGAACCCACTACGCCCGATTACGTACTCGCCGCCGTTCGCCGTCAGAAGCCGCGGGCACCCCAACGGCGCGACGATCCCGCCATGAAGCGCACTCTGCGTCACCGATGTGACTTGAGGAGAATCCGATGACAGCCAAGAATCCCCGTGCGGACGGGGTCCTGGCGCGCCTGGCGAGGTTCTGCTACAGGCGCCGCCGGACGGTCGTCCTGGCCTGGATCGTCGGCGTGATCGCGCTGGCGTACGCCGGTTTCGGCTACGGCGCCGCCTCCGACAACGACTTCTCCGGGGGCGACTCCGGATCCGCCAAGGCGCAGGAGCTGATCGAGCGGCACTTCCCCGAGCACCAGGGCGACACGCTGACCCTCGCCATCAAGGCGGAACGGGGGATCGACGACCCCGCCGTCCGGCCGAGGATCGAGAAGGTCGTCGCCGACCTGGCCGCCTCGCCCGTCACGGGACCGGTGGTGTCGCCGTACCAGGACCGGACCCTGGTGACGGCGGACCGCAGGATCGCCCGCACGACCATTCCGCTGACCGTCAAGGAGCCGGAGAAGTCCCAGGTCGAGCCGCTGGTGGCCACGGTGAAGGACGCCTCGGGCGACGGCGTGACACTGGGGCTCGGCGGGGACGAGGCGGAGAAGGCCGAGACGCCCCCGCAGGGACCGGCCGAGAGCGTGGGCGTCCTGGCGGCGGCGGTGATCCTGTTCATCGCCTTCGGGTCCCTGGTGGCGATGGGCCTGCCGATCGTGACCGCGCTGCTGGCGATCCTCGGCGGCATCGCCCTGATGAAACTGGTCGGGCATGTGGTCCCCGCGCCGGACTTCACCGCGGTCTTCGCGGCGATGATCGGCCTCGGCGTCGGCATCGACTACGCCCTGTTCATCGTGACCCGCTACAAGGAGTGCCTGCGGGACGGCGACGGGCCCGAGGACGCCACGGCCGCCGCCATCGCCACGGCCGGGCGCGCGGTGCTGTTCGCCGGCACCACCGTCGTGATCGCCCTGCTGGGCCTGGTCGTGATGGGACAGCGGCTGATGACCGGGGTGGCCGTCGCCGCGTCCGTGACCGTGCTGGTGACGATGGTCGCCGCGGTGACCCTGCTGCCGGCGTTCCTCGGGTTCACCGGCCACAGGATCGGCTCGCTCCGCCTGCCGCGCCGCACGTCCCGCGCGGACCGCCGCCGCGACCGCCGGTACGAGGCGGCCGGTGCGCCGTCCCGCGAGCGCCGTGCCCCCGCCGAGCGCTGGGCCGGCGTGGTGCAACGCCATCCCCTGGTCGCCGCGTCGCTCGCGGGCGCGGGTCTGCTGCTGCTGGCCGCGCCCACGCTGTCGATGCGGCTGAGCCTTCCCGACGCCAGTGTCCAGCCTCACGACAGGAGCAGCTACACCTCGTACACGATCCTCAGCGAGGGCTTCGGTCCCGGATACGGCGCGCCCCTGGTCTTCGCCACGCGGGTTGATTCCAAGGACGCCGATCTGCGTCCCCTCGTGCGAGCGGTCAGCGGTACGGAGGGCATCGCCTACACGACGCCTCCGCAGGTCAGCCGGGACGGGCGGGCCGCCACCTTCATGGCCTTCCCCGAGACCGGGTACCAGGACGAGGCGACCGTCGACCTGGTGCACCGGCTCCGCGACGACGTGCTGCCCAAGGCGCCCGGCGGCGAGGGCGTCCACGTCGGCGGCCCGAACGCCGGCACGATCGACTTCGCCGAGGAGGTCGGCTCGCGCCTGCCGCTGATGATCGTGGTCGTCATCGGGCTGTCCATGGTGCTGCTGGTCGCGCTGGTGCGGTCGGTCACGATCGCGCTCCAGGCGGCCGTGATGAACCTGCTGTCGATCGGCGCCGCCTACGGTGTGATCGTCGCGGTCGTGCAGTGGGGCTGGCTGGGCACGGCCCTCGGGTTCGCCACCGACATGCCGATCACGGCCTGGGTGCCGATGGTGATGTTCCCGGTCCTGTTCGGGCTGTCCATGGACTACCAGGTCTTCCTGATCTCCCGGGTCCGCGAGGAGTACGAGCGCGCCGCCGACACCCGGACGGCCGTCGCCCACGGGGTGGCGCGCACCGCCAAGGTGATCACCGCAGCGGCCGCCATCATGATCGCCGTCTTCACCACCTCGCTGCTCGGCCACGACGTCTCGGTCAAGCAGGTCGGACTGGGGATGGCCGTCGCCGTGCTGATCGACGCCACCATCGTCCGCATGATCCTCGTTCCCGCGGTGATGGAACTGTGCGGCAAGGCCAATTGGTGGATGCCCGGCCGCCGCTCTTCCACGGCGCCCGCCGCCCCCCGGGCCGGGACCGGGATCGACGGCGAGGCCCGGGTCAGGACCCTGACGCGACCGCGGTCGGGAGCGCGATGATCGACCCGGCCCGAGGGCCGACCGGTGTGGCGGCCGCGTGCCGCAACCACAAATACCGGCCCGGTATTACCCGCACCGAGTTCCACTACTGCTAGCCGCCGGGTTCGCGCTGGCGGCGGCCCCGCGCCGCGGGGCCGCCGCGCGCGGGGCGCCGCCCGCCTTCCGGTCGTGGTCCTGGCGACCATGACGCTGCTGTTCGTCCATATGGCCAGCGACACCGCCTTTCTCCAAGAAGTCGCCCACGCCTACCGGCAACTCGCCAAGAGGCGATTTTCCGCCTTTCCGCGTGACTGCCGAAGAATGGTGAAATAAACGAGCCGGGACGCGCGCCCCGGTCGTTTATCCAGGAATTCTCGATCTCGGTTGTCAACCTTTCGATTCGCTCGCGGGTCTTAGCTGTGAAGGTTCTGCCGAACCGAAATCGGGAGGAAAAGAAATGCGCACCTCAGTTCGCCGTATAACCCTGGGCGTCGGTACGCTCGCCGCGGCGGTCGCGCCGCTCGTCGCCGTCCCGGCAGCGCAGGCGGGGGCCCACCCCTACAGCCCGCAGCGCCTGTGCGGGCCCGGTTACCACATCGTTTCCGACCGCGGCGGCATCCACGGCAAGGCCCACCGCAGGATCACCTACGGCTACCGGACCTACGGCCACGTCTACCTGCTCTACAGCCACAGGACGAGGAAGAACTGCGTGGTGGCGATCAAGTCCGCCTTCGTCGGGAGGAGGACGCCGATGTCCGCCACGCTCGGGGTCAGGCACGGTCCGACCGTCACCGACCGGGGCAGCTTCAAGTACTACGCCGGGCCCGTCAAGCTCTACGCCGGCAAGAAGTGCGTCAAGTACTTCGCGAGCATGCGCCTGCCCAACGGCAGGAACGCGACGGGCGGCCGCTACACCTGGGGCAACTGCCGCTGACGAAGCCAGGCACCCTGAACTGCGCGGCGGCCGGCCGGTGAGAGACCCGGCCGTGCCGCCGCGCGCCCACGGGCCCTAGATTTGGTTCACGTGCGGATCATCTCCCTGAACGCCTGGGGCGGCGCGCTGTTCGACGATCTCGGGCCTTGGCTGGACACGTGCGGCGCCGACATCCTGTGCCTGCAAGAGGTCACCCACACCCCGTCCCTCGGCGGCTGGACGCGCTTCGACGACGCCGACCGGTCGCTGCCCCAGCGGGCGAACCTCCTGGCCGACGTCCGCTCCCGCCTCCCGCACCACCACGGGCTCTTCGTCGCGAGCGACGCCGGCCCCGTCCAGGACCAGCGGCGGCGCCAGCACCGGCAGGACTTCGGCCTGGCCACCTTCGTCGCCGAGACCTTCACCGTGGTCGGCGTGCGATCGGGGTTCGTCCACGGCGACTACACCGAACACGGCGACCAGTGGCCCACCGACGGCCGGCCCCGTGTCGCGCTGGCGGTGCGCGTGCATGACCCCGCGACGCGGCGGTTCGTCACCGTCGTCAACCTCCACGGCCTGCGCGACCCGCGCGGCAAGGCCGACACCCCGGCCCGCGACGCGCAGGCCGAACGGCTGGCGGCGCTCGTCGAGGAGGCGCGCCGGGACGGCGACGTGACCGTGGTGTGCGGCGACTTCAACCTGCTCCCCGGCAGCAGAACCTTCAAGATCCTCGCCGGCCTCGGGCTGACCGACCTGGTCGGCGAGGCCGACACCCGGACCTCCCGCTACCCCAAACCGCTCCGGCACGCCGGCTACCTGCTGGTCTCCGACCCCGCCGCCGTCGAACGATTCGACATCCCGGCCGAGCCCGAGGTGTCCGACCACCGCGCCCTGGTGCTCGACCTCAGGCACCGGTGACGACGACGCCCCGGCCGGGCCGCGTCCCGAAAGGGGCGGCCCGGCCGGGGCGGCTGAGATCGGACTACCGGGTGCGGGCCTCCTCCAGGGCCCGGCGGACCAGGACGCGGGTCAGATGCTCGCGGTAGGCGGGACCGGCGTTCAGGTCGCCCGGCGCCTCGGTGCCTTCGGCGGCCAGCCGCGCCGCCTCCGGCACCGGCGTCCCGGCGGCCAGCGCCTGCTCGACCGCGGTGGCCCGCAACGGCGTCGCGCCCATGTTGATCAGCGCGACCGCGTCGCCCTGGACGGCGACGCCGACGATCGCCCAGTCGATGGCGCGCTTGGTGAACTTCTGGAACGACCACCCGGACGCCGCCGGCTTGGGGATCCGGATCTCGGTGAGCAGCTCGTCCGGCTCCAGCGCCGTCTCCCAGAGGCCCTGGAAGAACTCCGACACGGGGAACTCGCGCGTGCCGTTCGGGCCCCGGGCCACCAGCGTGGCGTCCAGCGCGAGCACCACGGCGGGCAGGTCGGACGCCGGGTCGCCGTGCGCCAGCGACCCGCCGATGGTGCCGCGGTGACGTACCTGCGGGTCGCCGACCTGGCCCGCGCTGTACGCGAGCAGCGGCAGCTCCCGGGACAGCAGCTCGGAGCGTTCGAGCTCGGCGTGGCGGGTGAGCGCGCCGATCGCGATGTGGTCGCCGCCGTCCCGGACATAGGACAGGTCGCGGATCCGGCCGATGTCCACGAGCACCTCGGGCACGGCGAGGCGCAGCTTCATGAGCGGCAGCAGGGAGTGGCCGCCCGCCAGCAGCTTCGCCTCGTCACCGTGCTCCGCGACCAGCTCGATGGCCTGGTCCACCGACTCGGCCCGCCGGTAGGTGAAGGTCGCCGGGATCATTTCTCCTCCTCCGCCGCGGCGAGCACCGCGCGGACGATGTTGTGGTAACCGGTGCACCGGCAGAGGTTGCCCTCCAGGCCGGCCCGCACCTCCTCCTCGGACGGGTTCGGATTCTCCTTGAGCAGCGAGACCGCGGCCATCATCATGCCGGGCGTGCAGAAGCCGCATTGCAGGCCGTGCTCGTTGTGGAAGGCCCGCTGCACCGGATGCAGCTCGCCGTCCGGGCCGGCCAGCCCTTCGGCGGTGGTGACCGCGCCGCCGTCCGCCTGGGCGGCGAGGACGGTGCACGACTTGACCGACTCTCCGTCGAGCAGCACGGTGCAGGCACCGCACGAGGTGGTGTCGCAGCCGACGTTGGTGGCGGTACGGCCGGCGACGTCCCGCAGGAAGTGGACGAGCAGGGTGCGGTCCTCCACGTCCTCTTGGATCGGCTCGCCGTTGACCGTGATGGTCACCTTCACTTTCCGGCCCTCGCTTCGTTGATCGCGGTCCACACCCGTTCCGGCGTGGTCGGCATGTCGATGTGGCGTACCCCGAGATGTGCGACGGCGTCGACGACGGCGTTCTGGATCGCCGGTGTGGCCCCGATCGTGCCCGCCTCGCCGATGCCCTTCACGCCCAGCGGGTTGAGGGACGTGGGGGTCTCCATCCGCACCAGCTCGAAGCTGGGCAGTTCCGCCGCGGTGATGATGGGATAGTCGATGAGCGTGCTGGTGACGGGGTTGCCGTCCGCGTCGTAACGCACTTCTTCCAGGAGCGCCTGCGCGGCGCCCTGCGCGATGCCCCCGTGCCGCTGCCCCTCGGCCAGGATCGGGTTGACCACCGGCCCGGCGTCGTCGACGGTGACGTGCCGCACCAGCCGGGTCTTCCCGGTCTCGGTGTCGACCTCCACGACGGCGACGTGCGCGCCGAACGGGAACGTGGTCTTGCCGGGGGCGAAGTGGGCGTCGGCGGCCAGCCCGTCGGGACCGGCCAGCTCGGCGATCCGCGCCCAGTCCAGCCCGACGTCCGGCACGCCGCGGACCCGCCACACCCCGCCGTCCGCGTCGAACTCCAGGTCGGCCTTGTCGGCCTCCAGCTCGTCGGCGGCCAGTTCCCGGGCCTTCTCCTTGACGTCCTTCGCGGCCTGGTACACGGCGGTCCCGCCGAGCTGCAGCGACCGGGAGCCGAAGGTGCCGACCGCCACCGGGATCGCGTCGGTGTCGCCGTGCAGCACCGTGACCTTGTCCATGGGCACGCCGAGCTCGTCCTGGACGAGCATCGCCCAGGCGGTGGCGTGCCCCTGCCCGTGCGGCGAGCTGCCGGTGAAGACCGTCACCGTGCCGTCGTGGTTCACCACGACGCGCCCCGTCTCACCCACCTCCGCCAGCACGCCGGTGATCTCGACGTACGCGGACAGGCCGATGCCGAGCTGCACCGGGTCGCCGCTCTCCCGGCGCCGGGCCTGCTCGGCGCGCAGCTCGTCGTAGCCGACCGCGTCCAGCACCTTGTCCAGCGCCGCTGCGTACTCGCCGCTGTCGTACTCGGCGCCGCCGGGCGTGGTGTGGGGGAACTTGTCCGGCGGGATGAAGTTGCGGCGCCGCACCTCGGCCGGGTCCATCCCGATCTCGGCGGCGAACAGGTCGACCGCCCGCTCGATCGCCGCGGTGGCCTCCGGGCGCCCCGCCCCGCGGTAGGCGGAGATCGGCGTCGTGTTGGTCAGCGCGACCTGGAACCTGGTCTCGACGTGCGGGATGTCGTACACGCCGCTGGCCATCATCGAGGTGAACGTCGCCAGCAACGGCGCCATACGCGGGTAGGCGCCGGCGTCCTGGACGAGGTCGAGCCGGTACGCCTTGATCCGGCCGTCCCGGTCCCCGCCGAGCCTGACGATATGGCGCTGGCCGCGGCCGTGGGTCATGCCGACCATGTTCTCGCTGCGCGTCTCCACCCAGCGCAGCGCCCGCCCGGTCTTCTTGGCGGCCCAGGCCACGGCGATGCAGTCACGGTCGACGCCGATCTTGGCGCCGAACCCGCCGCCCACATCGGGCGTGATCACCCGTACCGCGGAGGCGTCGAGCCCGGCGGCGCCGGCGATGGCGTCCCGCGACATCTGCGCGTTCTGGGTGCTGAGCCACACGGTGAGCTTGCCGTCCGCCCAGACGGAGGCGGCGGCGCGGGTCTCCAGCGGCACCGGGGCGACCCGCTGGTTGACGAACGACTGCTCCACCACGACGTCGCAGCCGTCGAAGGCGGCCGCGTCGGCCTCCTCGGCCCCGCCGGCGGCGATCACGTTGGACTCGGCGGCCGGGAACAGCAGCGTCTCTCCGGCCAGCGCGGTGTCGAAGTCCACGACCGGCGGCAGCGGGTCGTAGTCCACGCTCACCAGTTCGGCGGCGTCCTCCCCCTGGCCGCGGCCGTCGGTGATCACCATCGCGACCGGTTCGCCCGCGTACCGCACCGTGTCCGTGGCCAGCAGGGGCTCGGGGGTCGGGGCCTCCGGGGTGGGCGCCGGGGGGTCGTCGAGATCGGCGCCGGTCAGCACCGCGACGACCCCGGGCGACTCCAGCGCCGCGGAGACGTCGATCTCGGTGATCCGCGCGTGCGCCATCGGGCTGCGCACGAACGTGACGTGCGCGGCCCCGGCCAGCTCCGGCTCGCGCAGGTCGTCGGTATAGGTGCCCCCGGCGGTCAGCAGCCGCGGGTCCTCGACGCGCGCCACCCGCGTGCCCATGATGCTCATGAATCGCCTCCAAACTCGCCGTGGGCCGATCAGACCACATGCCTAGTTGAAACGGCAATCAAGCTCCGCATCAATCGCCACGGTTTTTTGGCGGGCGCGCTCCCGATCCCCGGGGGCGGAGACCGTGCCCCGGGTGGTCAGGCGGGGTCGAGCGATCCGACCGTCACGCGCCACTCACGCAGCATGCGGTCCTTGGTGACCTCGAACCGCGTGTAGGGGTCCTGGTCGACGAGGGCCTGGGCGGCGGCCTCGTCCTCGGCGCGCAGGATGATCATGCCGCCCGTCAGGTCCTCGTACGGGCCGGCGGCGGCGAGGCTGCCCTGCGCTTCGAGCTTCTTGAGGTGCGCCACGTGGTCGTCGCGGCGCTCCGCCCGCGCCGGGGTGTCGTTGTAGCCGTAGGTCAGGACGAACAGTGCCATGCGGTTCTCCTTCTGTCGTGTTGCTGGATGGTGCGGGCTTCGGGTGATCTCGTTCAGGCGCGCAGTCCGTACACCCGCCGGGCGGTGCCGGCGAAGACGGCGTGCTGGTCGGCGGGCGGCAGGTGGGCCAGCGCGTCCTTCCACGCCTCGACGAGCGGCGGCATCGCGGTCCAGATCTTCTCGACGGGGAAGTTGGTGCCGAACATGGCCCGGTCGGCGCCGAAGCGGTCGATCACCTCACCGGCGACCAGGGAGAGGAGATCGGGATCGACCCGGTGGACGAAGGTGCCCTGCCCGGTGAGCTTGACGACGACGTTGGGCGCCTCGGCCAGCGCGTCGAGCCCGGCCCGCCATGGGCCGAGGTACTCGTGGCCGATGAGCATGCCCGCGTGGACGAGGACGAAGGTGACGCCGGGGAAGGCCGCGACCAGCTTGGCCGCGTCCGGCATCTGCTCGGGGAAGACCTGGAGCTCGAACAGCCAGCCGAGGTCGGCGAGCGCGCCGATGTTCTTGCGGAGGACCGGGTCCTTCATACGGTCGGGCGCGTCGGCGAAGCGGAACTCCGGGCGCTCGTGCCAGTGCAGTTGCTGCCGGGTGCCCCGGAGCAGCGGTGTGAGCGCGGCCTGCCGCCGCATGGTCTCCGGGGCGTTCGCGTCGAACAGGTCGACGGACCCGATGACGGCCATCGGCCAGCCCGTCTCCTCATGGACGTCGCGGAGCCACCGCACCTCGTCCACGACCCGGTCGAGCGGCCAGTTCGTCTGCACGTAGACCGACTCGCCGATCCCGGAGGCCGTGGCGTCGGCGATGTACTCGCCGATCAGGTAGTCCCTCCTGATCGGCTCGTACGGCCCGAAGATCCGCGGCACCATCGGGCCGGACAGCCACGGCAGGTCCCCGGCCCTCCAGACGTGGTGGTGCGAGTCGACGATGTCACCCGTGTAGCGCGGCATGCCGCATCACCTCTCCATCACCTCTGCATCACCTCTTGGCCAGGGTTCGCACCTGCTCGTACGCCGTGCGCAGGTCGCGTACGCCCGCGAGCGCGTCCACGCTGCCGAGCACGGCGGACATGCCGCGGGTGACCGGCCGGTACGCGGGGTCGCAGGCCAGCGGCGACCACCACAGCAGCCGGTGGCTCAGCAGCGACAGCCGCCGCGCGGCCGCCTCCATGGGACGGCAGTCGCCGCGTTCCAGGCCGTCGGAGAGCACGATGACCAGGGCGTCGCGCGCCATCGTGACGTACCGGGCGTTGCCGAGGAACTCCTGGAGCGACGCCCCGATCCGGGTCCCCCCTTCGGCGTCCAGGACGATGCCGCCGAGCGAGCCGACCGCCGCGTCCACGTCCCGTGCGCGCAGCGCCTCGGTGACGCGGGTCAGCCGGGTGCCGAAGGTGAACGCCTCGGCGCGGTCGAGGCGGCGGACCACCACATGGGCGAAGCGGAGGTAGTCCGCGCTGTGCCGCTTCATCGACCCGGACACGTCGATGAGCAGCAGCACCCGGCGCTGCCGCCACGGACGGTTCCGCCGCCGCAGCGTCACGATCTCGCCGTGGCCGCGCCGGGACTCGCGGCAGATCGCGGCGATGTCGATCCACGGACCCCGCCGCGCGGGTCTCCGGCGCCGGGACCGGATCGTGGGCGCGGCGCCGGGCAGCTCGCGCCGCAGCAGCGCGAGGATCGTCCGGTCGTCCTCGCTCGCGGTGCCGAGGGCCGGGCGTCCCTCGCGTTCCGAGGGGCTGGCCGCCAGGCCCGCCGAACCGCCGAGCGCCGCCGTGAGGGAGCCGTCCCGTCCCTTCCCGCGCGGCGCGGGCACCTCGTCGTCGGTGGGTTCCCGCTCACGGACGGGCGCCGCCGCCACCTCGCCGAACCAGCGCTCGAACGTGGGGACGTACACCTCCAGGTCGTCACGGGACGTGGTGAGGGTGGCCTGCCCGATCCAGTAGAGACGCGCGGTGTCACGTGGCCCGACCGCCTCGATCGCCTGGAGGAAGATTCGCTGTTTCGGCACCGGCACCCGCATGCCCCGCTCGTTCAGGTCGCGGAGGAAACCGTGGACGTGATCGGCGATGCGCGCGGCCAGGTCCCGGTCAGTCACCGAAGACCTCCGCGGCGTGGCGGCCGACCAGCGCCAGGTCCTCCTCGTGCTTGACGAGCAGGCCCACCGACCGGCGTGCCGCCTCCAGCCAGGTCGAGCCCTCGCGGACCAGGACCTGCGCGCCGCGGGCCCAGGCGATCGACTCGGCGATCCCGGGGCGTTTCAGCAGGGCCAGCCCGCGGATGCGGTGGACGGCGGCGACGAGGCGGGACGCGCTCCGCTCGTCCAGGCCGGGCGCCTGCGCGCGGATGATCGCGCGTTCCCGTTCCGCGTCGGGGAACGGGATCCAGTGGTAGAGGCAGCGGCGTTTGAGCGCGTCGTGCAGCTCGCGGGTCCGGTTGGAGGTGAGGATGACCAGCGGCGCGCTCGCCGCGCCGATGGCGCCCAGCTCGGGGATGGTGATCTGGAAGTCGCTCAGGAACTCCAGCAGGAACGCCTCGAACTCGCTGTCGGAGCGGTCGATCTCGTCGATCAGCAGCACCGCGCCGGACTCCGCCCGCAAAGCCCGCAGCAACGGGCGTTCCAGCAGGAACTCGTCCCGGTACAGGTCACCGACGCCGCGCCCCTCCACCTCGGCCGCCCTCAGGTGGAGCAACTGCTTCGGATAGTCCCACTCGTACAGGGCCTGGGAGGCGTCCAGTCCCTCGTAGCACTGCAACCGGATCAGCTCGCGGCCGAGGACCCGCGCCAGGACGCCGGCGACCTCGGTCTTGCCGACCCCCGGCTCGCCCTCCAGGAGCAGCGGCAGCTCCAGCGCGCGGGCCAGGTGGACGGCGGTGAGCAGGCCCTCGTCGGCGAGGTAGCCCTCGGCGGTCAGCCGCCGGTCCAGCGTGTCCGGGTCACCCGGCATGACCGGCCCGCAGGGCGTCGAGTCCGCGCAGCACCTTCTCGGGGGTGAACGGCATGCTCGTCAGCCGCACCCCGACCGCGTCGTACACGGCGTTGGCGATCGCGGGGATGGGCGCGTTCGCCGTCATCTCGCCGATCCCCTTGGCCCCGAACGGCCCGTTGTCGGCGGGCCGTTCCAGGAACACGCTCGTCTGCGACGGGAGATCGGCGGGACCCGGCATCAGGTACTCGGTGAAGTCGATCGGGCCGTGCTCGCGCGAGTCCGGATAGTACGGCTCGGTCGACTCGAACAGCGCGTGCGACAGGCCCATCCAGGCGCCGCCCTCGACCTGCTGCGTCGCCAGGGCGGGATTCAGCGCCCGGCCCACCTCGTAGGTGTTGTAGAGCCGCAGCACCTCGATGACGCCGGTCTCGTCGTCGACCTCGACCTCGGCCACCGTGCACGCGTGCGCCTGGCAGGAGTCCGGGTCCATCTCACCGGTCTCCGGCACCGGGGTGCTCGGCTCCTTGAGGAAGATGCCCCGTCCGGAGATGGTCCGGCCCTGCCGGAAATGGGCGGCCAGCGCCACCTCGCTGACGTGGATCCTCTTCTCCGACGAGCCCTTGAGACGGATGAACCCGGTGCCGTCGGTCTCCAGGTCCTCCGCGTCGACCTCCAGCTCCTCGCCGGCGACCTGGAGCATGACGTCCCTGGCCTCGCGCGCCGCCATGATCACGGCGTTGCCGATCCGGTGGGTGCCGCGGCTGGCGAACGTCCCCATGCAGTGCGGGCCCGTGTCGGTGTCGGCGGTGTCGATGATCACGTTCTCGATCGGTATGCCGAGGGTCTCGGCCGCGCATTGGGCGATGACCGTCCGCAGCCCCTGACCGAGGTCGACCGACGACAGCGTGACGACGAACCCGCCCATCGTGGTCGCGTGGACGAGCGCCTGCGACGGGTCACCGCCGAGGTTCATCCCCGTCGGGTAGTTCACCGCCGCGTACCCGCGTCCGCGTCGCAGTGCCATCGCTCAGACCTCCGATCGCCCGGCCGACGACATCGCCCGGTACTCCGGTGGCAGGTCGTGCCCCACCAGCTCGGCCGCGCGCTGCATCACCTCGACCAGGGCCGCGCCGGACGCGACCTTGCGGTGCGCCTTCATGTCGCCGTCGCGGTAGGCGTTCTTGAGCCGGAGCCGCAGCGGGTCCATGCCCAGCTCCCGCGCGACCTTGTCCATGTGCGACTCCAGCGCGAAGTCGCCGATCGTGACGCCGAACCCGCGCATGGCGCTGGACGGCGTCCGGTTCGTGTACACGCAGTGGGCGTCGACGTGGACGTTCGGGATCGTGTACGGGCCGGGCATGTGCGCCGCTGCCTTGGTGGTGCCGTACGGGCTGTGCCGGGAGTACGCGCCCGCGTCCACATACAGGGTGATCTTGCGGGCCACGATCCGGCCGTCGTCCATGACGCCGTCCTTGATGTAGATGCGCTCGGCCGCGCGCGTGGACGACACCTGCATCTCCTCGGCGCGGCTGTAGACGTACTTGGCCGGCCGGCCGGTCAGCATGGCGGCGAGGCAGGCCAGCGGCTCCACGATGACGTCGACCTTGCCGCCGAACCCGCCCCCCACCGTCCCGCCGACGACGCGCAGGTCGGTGGGCGGGACGTCGAGGATGAGCGCGGTGTTGTCGAGGGTGAAGAACGCGGCCTGGGTGTTGGTGTGGATCCGCAGCCGGCCGTCGCCCTGCGGGACCACGACACAGCCGGTCGGCTCGACCGGCGCGTGCTCGATCGGAGACGAGGCGTAGCGCCCCTCGATGATCCGGTCCGCCTCCGCGAAGCCCCGCTCGACGTCGCCGAAGCGGATCCGGCGGCAGCGGTGGCCCTCGTACACGAAATGGTTCGTGCCGGACTGCTTGATGATGGGGGCGCCGTCGGCCAGCGCCTCCTCCACGTCCAGGACGGCGGGCAGGTCGGTGTAGTCCACCGCGACCCGGGCGGCGCCCTCGCGGGCGGCCTCCTCGGTCTCGGCGACCACCGCGACGATCGGCTCCCCGCGGTAGAGGACCCGGTCCTCGGCCAGCACCGGCTCGTCGTCGGGCCCGACGCCGATCAGCCGCAGCACGGTGTACCAGTTGGCCGGCACGTCCTCATGGGTGATCACGCGGAGCACCCCGGGGACCTCAAGGGCGCCCGAGACGTCGACGCGGTCGATCAGGGCGTGGTGCCGCGTGGAGCGGTGGATCTTCACATGGGTCATCCCCGGCACCGTCAGGTCCTCGAAGAAGGCCGTACGGCCGGTGACGTGCGCGCGGGCGTCCGAACGCTGGACGGGCGAGCCGATGACGGTGAAGTCGCCACCGGTGCGCTCGCCCTTGAAGTACTCGGTGTCGATCGGCGTGAAGCGTGCCATCAGACCTCGGCCTCCGTGAGCTCGGTGGCGCCTTCGGCGGCGCGGCGGCGTTCGGCCGCCGCCAGGACGGCGGTCACGATCGGCTCGTAGCCGGTGCAGCGGCAGACGTTGCCGCAGATCGCCTCGGTGACGTCCTCACGGGCCGGGTTCGGGTTCCGGTCGAGCAGGGCGGTCGCCGACATGATCATTCCGGGGGTGCAGAACCCGCACTGCGTCGCGAAATGGTCGACGAACGCCTCCTGCACGTCGGTGAGCCGGTCGCCGTCGGCCAGGCCCTCGACCGTCCGCACCGTCGAGCCCTCGACCGTCACCACGGGGATCAGGCACGAGACCACCGGCCTGCCGTCCAGCAGCACCGTGCAGGCCCCGCAGCCCCCTTGCGCGCACCCGCGCTTGGCCCCCATCAGCCCGAACGACTCGCGCAGCGCGCTCAGCAGCGTCGTCGACGGCTTGGCGATCAGCTCCCGCTCGGCGTCGTTCACCCTGAGCGTGACGATCCTGGACGGCATGCGATCCCCTTTCAGGCCCCGAGCAGGGCACGACGCAGGTGGACGGGGAAGACCCGGGCGCGGTACCAGGCGGAGGCATAGGCGTCGTCGAACGGGTCGATAGCGGCCGCCTCCGCCGCCCGCGCGACGACCTCGGCGTTCAACGGGGCGCCCCGCAGGACGCGCTCGGCGCCGGCCGCCCGGACCACGCGGCGCGCCACCCCACCGAGCGCGAGACGGACGTCCTCGACCAGCCCGTCCCTCACCACGATCCGGGCCGCCACGGTGACGATCGAGGCCGAGTTGAGGCGCCGCCGGCTCGCCTTGTAGAAGCGGAACGCGTCCGTGGCCGTGAACCGTACGCGGGTCACCAGGTCACCGGGCCGGAGACCGTCCTCGATGACCCGCTCAAGCGACTCGCTGCGCGCGCCGTCGGCGCCGAGCACGTCCAGCTCCGCGTCCAGCGCCAGGAGGGCCACCGCCAGGTCGCCGTACGGCTGCGGTACGAACAGGTTGCCGGCCACCGTGGCGAGGCCGCGGACCGGTGGCGAGGCGATCGACCGGACACAACCGGCCAGGTGGCCCAGCCGATCGTCGTCCTCGATCTCGGCGAGCGTGGTGGCCGCGCCCAGCGTCACCGTGTCGCCCTCGACGTCGATGCCGCCCAGTCCCGCCTTGCGCAGGCTCACCAGCCGGAGGTCGCCGTCCGCCCGGTCGGCCGCCCGCGCCATGAGATGGGTGCCGCCGCCGAGCGGTACGGCCCCGTCCTGGAGCGCCGCGCGTGCCTCCTCGGCGCTCTCGGGTACCTGAACGGAGGTCAGCATGGCCGCTCCTATTATCGATATCGATAATTGAGCGTAGATAGCATGATCCGAGAGCGTCAAGGGCGCTTCAGGACCGTGGACCCGCACCGTGGACCTACGCGAGGAGTTGTGTTGTCAGACCCCACGGCGAACCCGTCCGCCGCCCCGCGCTCGACGCGGCCGACGCTGAGCCGGCAGATCCGCGACGGCCTGCTCCAGCGGATCGTCTCCGGCGAGCTCGGCGCGGGCGACCGGCTGATCGAGACGAGGATCGCCCGTGAGTTCGGGACGAGCCAGGCCCCGGTGCGGGAGGCGCTGCGCCAGCTTGAGGGCCTCGGCCTCATCGAGAGCCGGCCCCGCCATGGCAGCCGGGTCCTCCCGTTCGCCGAGCAGACGATCCGCGAGGCGTACATCGTGCGGGCCGCGCTGGAGGAGACCGCGACGCGGCTCGCCATGCTGGCCGGGACCCTGCCCTTCGACCGCCTGGAGGAGGCGGTCGAGGAGATGGACCGCTGCGCCCAGGCCGACGACGTCCACGGCATCGGCCTGGCCAGCGCGCGTTTCCACCGGCACGTCGTGCAGGCGGGCGGCAACGCGCTGCTGACCCGCTCATGGGAGGCGCTGCAGATAGAGGCGCGCACGGCCATCGCCCTGATGGTCATCCGACCCAAACTCGAACGGGTCGCCGAGGAGCATCGCGAACTGCTCGACGTCATGGCGGCGGGCGACATCGAAGCCGCCTGCCGCCACGCCCGGGACCACCAGTGGTTCTACGCCGACACCCCCCACGACCCGTACGGGATGCCGAAACACCAGGCGTAGGCGGCCGGTGACCGGATGACCGCGTGACCGGTGCGGCGCGGGTTTTTCCCGGACGACGGCTTGTAAGTGCTTGCTTGTTGTCGTTTATTTGATCGCGAGGCGCTCGTCGGACGGCGCACCGCCGGCGGGCACCGTGGGACGCCCGCGACCAGGAGGTCGATCACCTTGACCGCACCCGCGCACGACCCGCTGGCGGCGATGGCGGCCGCCGCTCCGTCGAGGACCGCGCTGATCGAGGGCGCGCGGCGGCTGACCTACGCCGCGTTCAACGCGCTGGTCAACCGGTATGCCAACGTGCTGACCGACCACGACGTCCGGGCGGGCACCAAGGTCGTGTGGTGCGGCCGCAACAGCGGCGAGGTCGTCGCGTTGATCTCGGCCCTGCGCAAGTGCGGCGCCGTCGGGGTGCCGCTGAACTACCGCCTCAGCCCGGAGGAGGCGGCCTATGTCGTCGAGAACGCCGACGCCGCCCTCGTGGTGTTCGACGCCGAGCAGGCGCCCCAGTTGGAGGCGGCGTCACGCCAGGCCGAGAACGTGCGTGCCTGGCTGTCCTGGGGCGGCGCGGACCGCGACGTCCCGGGGTGGGCGTCCTCGCTCGACGCGCTGGCCGCCACGAGCCCGGAGACCGAGCCGGTCGTCCGCGGAGCCGATCCGGCCGCCGGGACCTCGATGTTCTACACCTCCGGAACGACCGGCAAGCCGAAGGGCGTCGTACGGGGCGAGGCCGACCCGGCGCTGGTGGCCGGGCTGGTCGCGGAGATCGGCTTCGAACCCGGGGACGTCTACCTTACGACCGGTCCCCTTTACCATTCCGGCCCGATGAGCTTCATGGGGCTCGTCCAGCTCATGGGCGGGACCGTGGTGGTCATGCGCGACTTCTCCCCCGAGCGCTGGCTGGACCTGGTCGAGGAGCACCGGGTGACCACCACGTTCTCCGCCCCGACGCCGATCCGCCGGGTGCTGGACCTGCCCGACGAGACGATCCGGGCCAGGGACCTGTCCTCGCTGCGCCGCATGATCGCCAACGCGGCGCCCTGGCCCTTCGAGCTCAAGCGCCGGTATATCGACAAGATCGGGGAGGGCTCGCTGTTCGAGGTGTACGGCTCCACCGAGCTCGGCGTCGACACGATCCTGCGTCCCGAGGACCAGCTGCGCAAGCCCGGCAGTTGCGGACGGGCGGCGCCCGGCGTCGAGATCGCGCTGTTCGACACCGACGGGCGGCCCATCGAGGAACCGCACGTGCCCGGCGACCTCTACGTGCGCGGCGCCGCCACGTTCAACGCGTACTACAAGGCGGAGGGCAAGTTCCGCGACGCGAGCCACGGCGACTGGCTGACGGTCGGCGACATCGCCTACCGCGACGAAGAGGGCTTCTACTACATCTGCGACCGCCGCACCGACATGATCATCTCGGGTGGGATGAACATCTATCCGGCCGAGATCGAGGCCGTCCTGACCGCCCACCCGGCGGTGGCGGACGCCGCCGTGTTCGGCATCCCTTCCGACGAGTGGGGCGAAGCCGTGCACGCCGCGATCGTCCTGTCTCCCGGCGGCACCGTCACCGACGAGCAACTGCGCGACTTCTGCCGGGAACACCTGGCCAACTACAAGACCCCCCGAGGGTTCGACCGAATCGAGGAGATCCCTCGCAACCCGTCCGGCAAGACGCTCAAGCGGCGACTGCGCGACCCCTACTGGGCATCCCGCGACACCAAGATCGGCTGAGGAGCCGTGTCGGCGGACGACCCGTTCCGTCAGTGGTCGGTTCCGGCGGTGGGGCTGCGGCGTTCGATGAAGAGGACGTCGCGCCAGCGGCCGTGGTGGCGGCCGATGCGTTCGCGTGTGCCCACGACTCGGAAGCCCGCGCGTTCGTGGAGGGCGAGGCTGACGGTGTTCTCCGGGAAGACGCCGCTCTGGATCGTCCAGATCCCGGCGGTCTCGGTGGAGTCGATGAGGGCGGTGAGCAGCGCGGCGCCGACGCCTCGGCCGCGTGCGGCGGTACCGACGTAGACCGAGTTCTCGACCACGCCTCGGTACACGCGGCGGGACGAGACGGGCGAGACGGCGACCCAGCCGAGCAGGTCTCCGGTGGCGGTGTCGACGGCGACGTGGCGGTGGCGGGGGAGCTTGCCCGCGTCGAAGTCCTCCCAGGAGGGCGCGGTGACCTCGAAGCCGGCGTGGCCGGTGTCGAGTCCTTCCTGGTAGATGGCCAGGACCTGGGCGGCGTCGGTGGCGCGCATCGGGCGGATCTCCACCCCGTCCGGCGCGGCGGGCTTGGTGGCCTTGACGATCGCCGAGTGCAGGGCGCCGCCGGTGAGCGGGTGCGTGACCTGGACGGTGGCGGTGGTGAACCCGGCGTCCAGGAGCTGGTCGCGGTAGTCGTCGGCCGTGACGGTTCCGGCGGCGCAGCCGGTGGCCTCCTCGGCGGCCCGGCGGCGCTCGGGGCTGAGGCCGTCCGCGGCGATGACATCGGTGATCCCGAGGCGGCCGCCGGGACGGAGCACGCGGAACGCCTCGGCGAGGGCGGCGGGCTTGTCGGTGGACAGGTTGATGACGCAGTTGGAGATGACCACGTCGATGTGCCTGTCGGGCAGCGGGATCTCCTCCAGGTGACCGTGCAGGAACTCGACGTTGCCCGCGCCGGCCTGGCGGGCGTTGGCGGTGGCCAGGGCGATCATGTCGGTGCTGGCGTCCAGGCCGTAGACGCGTCCGGCGGGCCCGGTCCGGCGGGCGGACAGGATCACGTCCAGGCCGCCGCCCGAGCCGAGGTCCAGCACGGTCTCGCCCGGCGCGATCTCGGCGACGGCCAGCGGGTTGCCGCACCCGAGGCTGGCCCGCCGGGCCGCTTCGGGGACCGGTTCGCCCGCGGGGTAGGCGGCGGCGCCGCAGCAGGCGTCGGGCTCGGCGCCGGGGCCGCCGTCGCTGGGCCGGCCGCCGGTGGCCGCCGTACGGGCGAGGTCGGAGTAGCGGGCGATGATCTGTTCGCGGGATGGCTGCTGTGGCATGGCTCATCACTCCTGGCAGGGGCCGGGGACCGCCGGGACGGGACGTCCCATGACGACGTCGGCGGCACTGGGGAAGCAGTCGACGCAGGCGTCGTTGATCCGGTAGAGGGTGGCGGTGCCCTGCCGCTCGGCGAGCACGAACCGCACCGCCGCCAGGTGTTTGAGATGGGCCGACACGGTGGACTGGCCCACCTCCACGGCCTCGACGATCCGCCCCACGGTCATGGGTGCCCCGTGCCGGGCCAGCAGCGACACGATCTGGATGCGGGTGGGGTCTGCCAGGGCCTTGAACCAGGACGCGTACTCCGCGGCGGTGGGCCGGTCGAGCGGCCGGGCGGTCTCCGTTCGCTTCATCGTTCATCGACGATAAACGATTGAACCGCCGCGGGCAAGGTCCTGGTGGCGGTCGCTCAGCAGCAGCCCGGACCCTCCTTGGAGAGGGTGTCGGCGTCGGCTTTGACGGTGTAGACCTCCCACGGCTCGTCGCCGGGGCCGCGGACCCAGACCTTGTCCTGCAGGGCGTAGCAGCATGCGGTGTCGTTCTCGCTCAGGGTGTCCAGGCCGGCGCCGGTGAGCCGCTCGGCGGCGTCGCGTACCTGGCCGGAGGTCTCGACCTCGACGCCCAGGTGATCCAGGCGGGTCGGTTCGTCCCCCTCGCCCTCGATCAGGACGAGCTTCAGCGGCGGCTCGGCGATGGCGAAGTTGGCGTAGCCCGGCCGCAGCTTGGCGGGCTCGGTGGCGAACAGCGCGGAGTAGAAGGCGATCGAGCCTTCCAGGTCGGACACGCGGAGCGCGAGCTGGACGCGGGACATCGGGGCCTCCCTGCCTTGATTAGACATCTATCTAATCAGCTTGCCCCGAGTGTCCCTCCACGCCTGGACGGATGTCAAATTAGACGTTCATCTCAATAGTGGGCCGTCAGGTCCGCGCGGGGGTGAGGGCGGGCAGCGCGAACAGGCCCGCGAGGCGGGTCAGCCGCTCGGGGACGGGACGGTAGTAGACCCAGGTGCCGCGCCGCTCTCCCTCGATCAGTCCGGCCCGGCGCAGGACCTTGAGGTGATGGGAGATCGTGGGAGCGGTCAGGTCGAACGGGCCGGTCAGGTCGCACACGCACACCTCGCCGCCGTCCGCCGAGGCGATCAGGTTCAGCAGCCTGAGCCGGACGGGGTCGGCCAGCGCCTTGAACACCGTGGCCAGTTCGGCGGCCTCGTCCTCGCCGAGTCTCGGGCCGCCGATCGGGGCGCAGCACTCCGTGGCGGCCGGATCCGCGAGCGGTGGCTTGGGCATGCCCTAATTTGACATCCATCTAGACAGCGAACGCAAACCGGCCCCCGACGCGGATGTCGAGGGACGAGCCGGGCGGTGACATGTCGTGTTCGTATGCCTTGACGAAGCTTCGGGGTGGTGTGACTATGCGCTTAATCAGCGCTGATCCGTCCCCGAGGAGGGGCCATGCGCGCCGGAATCGTGGTGACCGCCAGGCCGGGAGTCGAGGATCTCGCCGTACGGGCCGAGGACCTCGGCTTCAGCAGCTTCTGGGTCTATGACACGCCGATGGTCAACGGGGATCCGTTCGTCTCGCTGGCGCTGTGCGCGAAGGCGACCCGCCGCATCAAGCTGGGGATCGGGGTCACCTCGCCCGCGCTGCGCTCGGCACCCGCCGCCGCGGCGGCCGTGGCGAGCCTGAACGCGATCGCCCCGGGCCGCCTGATCTGCGGGATCGGCACAGGGAACACGGCACGGCGGACGCTGGGCATGCTGCCGACGAGGATGGCGGAGCTGGAGTCGTTCACCGCCTCGCTCCAGGACCTCACGGCCGGGCGCGAGACCGTGTACGCCGAGGGCGAGCGCTCACGGACGATCACATTCCTGCACGTCGGCCCGTACGTGAACACGGACGACCCGGTGGAGTTCGTGGTGGCGGCGTTCGGGGTGAAGGCCGCCGCGATCGCCGGGCGCAGGGGCGCCGGGATCATCTCCTTCGGCGTGCTGGCCAAGGACGCCTGGGAGGCGTTCGAGGCCGCGCGCCGGCAGGCCGCACGCGAGGCGGGGCATCCCGAGGACGCCGACTCGTACGTCATGACCTCGCTGCACGTGCTCCGCGAAGGCGAGGACCGCTACGGCGACCTGGCCAAGGACAAGATGGGCCATGTCGCGATGGCGCTGCTGACCTTCGCCGCCGACAACCCCTCGTTCGCGGAGTCGCTGGAGCCGGAGGAGGCGGACGCCATGCGGCGGCTGCTGGAACGGCGCGGCACCACGGCGGGCGATCCCGGCCGGCACGCGACGCTGTACCGCAACTATCTGGGCCGTATCGAGCCCGAGGACCGTGACCTGATCGTCCCGTCGCTGGTGGACAGGCTCGCGCTGGTCGACACCCGCCCGCAGCTGCGCGAACGCATCGCCGCCATGGAGAAGTCCGGCGTCGACGAGATCGTCATCCAGCCGGTGGTGGATCCGGAGACGGAGATGTCCGAGCTGGCCGACCTGATGGCCTGACCCGCGTACCCGACGACCCGCACGTCCAGAGGAGGACGACCATGGCGGACACGGCGGCCACGTTGATCGACGGCTTCTCCTTCCTGGAGGGGCCGCGCTGGCACGACGAACGGATCTGGCTGTCCGACTTCTACACCCACCAGGTGGTCTCCGCCCGCGAGGACGGCTCCGACCTGCGCGTCGAGGCCACCGTGCCGCAGCAGCCCTCCGGGCTGGGCTGGCTGCCGGACGGCCGGCTGCTGGTCGTGTCCATGCGCGACCGGAGGATCCTGCGGCGGGAGCCCGATGGAACGCTCGTCACGCACGCCGATCTGAGCGGGCACGCCACGGGCCATCTCAACGACATGGTGGTCGACGCGGACGGCAGGGCGTACGCGGGCAACTTCGGCTTCGACCTCATGGGGGGCGCGCCGCTGGAACCGGCGAGCCTGCACCGGGCCGACCCCGACGGCACGGTGACCGAGGTCGCCACCGAGGTGTGGTTCCCCAACGGAAGCGTGATCACAGCGGACGGAGTGCTGCTGGTCAACGAGACCTTCGGCAACCGCGTCACGGCCTTCGACCTGACCAAGGACGGGCGGCTCGCCGACCGCCGGACATGGGCGGAGTTCGGCCCCCTGCCCGCCGACAGGGAGATCGAGAAGGCCCTGGCGCAGATCTCCGTCGCGCCCGACGGCTGCTGCCTCGACGCGGAGGGCGCGCTGTGGATCGCCGACGCCACCGGCGGGCGGCTCGTCCGGGTGATCGAGGGCGGCGAGATCGTCGACGAGGTCAGGCCCGGGACCCAGCCCTTCGCCTGCGCGCTCGGCGGCTCGGACGGCAGGACCCTCTTCGCCTGCGTGGCACCCGACTTCCACGAGACCGCGCGCAAGGCGGCGCGCGAGGCCAGGCTCATCGCCGTCCGGGTCGCCGTTCCCGGAGCCTGAAGGCCCGACATGTCGGCGTACGTTCATTTTCCGGAGGCAACCCGGCGGCCTCGGAGACTGCCAACTTCGA